>NZ_JASONC010000147.1:0-201 GCF_030217065.1 Corynebacterium sp. UMB4614 | reverse complement strand
ATCAGCTTCTCGCTGATCTCATTGACCTTTGCCGGGTCATGGTTTTTCTTCGGTGACACCGTAGTCATTATCGATGAAACTCCTTCTAGATCAGAGCCTCACACACAAACTTCCTGACACCCTCGGTAGACCGCGTAAGCAGGCGAAAACCTTGACGCGTTACCCGTTTGAGGTCAAGCTTCGTGCTGTCGAACTTTTCAG
>NZ_JASONC010000146.1:0-203 GCF_030217065.1 Corynebacterium sp. UMB4614 | reverse complement strand
GCAGGGTGTCATCCGCGTACCCTGCAACGCCGGTTTGAACACTTCTGGCTAGTTGATGTCCCCGATCCCACGATCGGGCACGAAGGCCGGGTCTACGACCAGGTCTTTCTTGACGGCACCTACACAGCCGGCGGATGCTTGATTGTTGCCGCCACCTTGGATCACGTCATCGCTTGGCACTGGTGCACACGTGAGACCACCCG
>NZ_JASONC010000145.1:0-206 GCF_030217065.1 Corynebacterium sp. UMB4614 | reverse complement strand
ACGCCACCAAAGAGCATGAGGCGCACGGTGCCGCGGCTGCCGAAGTCGATCATGACGGTGGTGTGGCTGCCCGCACCATCGACGCTCTTGACGGTGCCCAGGCCGTACTTATCGTGGTTGACGCGATCCCCCACGGCCAGCTCCAGGGGCTTGCCGCTGCGGTCTGTGGCCTTCTTCTTGCCCTTCGCGGCCGCACCCTTGCCCGC
>NZ_JASONC010000144.1:0-213 GCF_030217065.1 Corynebacterium sp. UMB4614 | reverse complement strand
TGTGTGTGGTGATTGGTTGTGAATACGCCTGAAGCTACGCTGAACGTTTTGTTTGGTGTGGTTTTCGTGTCTACTTATCAAGGATTGTTGTCATGTGTTTCTGAGTGACGATGTTAATTTCTTGTCAGTAGTTCTTTTTTTTATTTTTTGTTTAGCCAGTTGATGTTGGCTCTTCATTGTTTTGGGCCTCATGGCTTTTATGGAGAGTTTGAT
>NZ_JASONC010000143.1:0-214 GCF_030217065.1 Corynebacterium sp. UMB4614 | reverse complement strand
CTTACCGTTGCGTTTCATCTCGCCGCCGCAGTGGCAGCGTGGTCTGTTCTTCGGCATTGATCAATGCCAACACCAGCCCCTACCACACGCTGCTGTCACACCCGGTATTTCGCCGCCCCGGGGCGGATATAAGCTCCAGGAGCATATACTTTCCGGATTACCCCTGATCAACCCAAACAAATCGACGAATCCGGACACACATTTGGGGATGCGG
>NZ_JASONC010000142.1:0-218 GCF_030217065.1 Corynebacterium sp. UMB4614 | reverse complement strand
ACAACACACACCCAACCACACCCACAACAGGCGTGTGGTGTGCCGTGTCATTCCAGACACTGCATAACAGACGCGAGCACTTCATCCTCATAGAAGTTCACATTGTGTGCGCTTCACACAACCAACCACAAAGGGTCATCATGTGGTTTGTTACACGTCGGCCAATTAGTACCAGTCACCTCCACACCTCACAGTGCTTCCAGATCTGGCCTATCAAC
>NZ_JASONC010000141.1:0-220 GCF_030217065.1 Corynebacterium sp. UMB4614 | reverse complement strand
CAAATCACCAAAGAATAGCTCCCCGAAAGCTATTACCCACACCATCCCGCACCTCCGGCCACATTTGTGCTAACCGCACACCGGTTGGATTAAAGGATGACCACCAACCGCCCCAGCTGCCCACTATGCGGCAACAACACAAAGAAAAACGGCACCACCAGCAAATCAACCACCCGTTGGCGCTGCACCCACTGCGGACACTCCTTTACCCGCAACACCC
>NZ_JASONC010000140.1:0-226 GCF_030217065.1 Corynebacterium sp. UMB4614 | reverse complement strand
TGCCATTCCAGACACCCAACAACGCAACAAACCAAACACACAAGACTTGAACACAACAACACACACCAACAACCAACCGGTCATTGGCGGACACGCAAGCAAACCCCCATGACAGGGTTTCTAATGCCCACGATTCACCCACAAAAAATAATAAACAAAAACTCCTTAGAAAGGAGGTGATCCAGCCGCACCTTCCGGTACGGCTACCTTGTTACGACTTCGTCCC
>NZ_JASONC010000139.1:0-227 GCF_030217065.1 Corynebacterium sp. UMB4614 | reverse complement strand
TGCCATTCCAGACACCCAACAACGCAACAAACCAAACACACAAGACTTGAACACAACAACACACACCAACAACCAACAAACGGTCACTGGCGGACACGCAAGCAAACCCCCATTACAGGGTTTCTAATGCCCACGATTCACCCACAAACAAATAAACAAAAACTCCTTAGAAAGGAGGTGATCCAGCCGCACCTTCCGGTACGGCTACCTTGTTACGACTTCGTCCC
>NZ_JASONC010000138.1:0-228 GCF_030217065.1 Corynebacterium sp. UMB4614 | reverse complement strand
AAAGCGGCTGGCAGACATCGCCAAAAAACAGCCGCTGACCCTGCTCTACTCAGCCAAAAACACCACGCAGAACCATGCGCTGGTGCTGGCCGACTGGCTACGTAGCTTGTGATTTTAGTACAGCATCCGGCGGTTATTTTTCACCAGCCGGATGGTCCCGTCGCCACAATGCCCATTCATCAATCGTTTCACCGCCCGGTAATTTGCAATTGTTGCTGACCCCTTGCG
>NZ_JASONC010000013.1:0-62082 GCF_030217065.1 Corynebacterium sp. UMB4614 | reverse complement strand
TCAACGCTGAACTGCGTAAAGCTACCCGTAACCGCGGGCAATTCCCGAACGACACCGCGGCGCTGAAAACGCTGTGGCTGATGATCTGCAACATCGAAGACAAGCGCGCCGCCCAGCGAGCGAAGAAAGCAAAGCGCGACATCGAATGCAACGGCTATGTTGAAGGGGCGAAAGCCACCGGGTGGAAACAAGCCATCAACCAACTAGCTGTGGCATACCCCGACCGATTCGCGGACTACTTGTAAACCAAGCCCCCGCACACAAACAATCGGACACTCTCGTGATTTGTGGTGTGTGGTCTGGGGTTATGGTGGCATGCGGACACACTTTTCTTTACTTAACCCCCATCGCTGCATTCACGGGTTCCGCTAGCGCCACCGAACGCCCTCACGCCGTGGCCCGGCGATAATTCCCGGCGCCGCGGCGCCGGGAAAACGCCCCCGGACGCTAGTCGAGGGTGAAGCCGGGAGGCAGCCAGGAGGAAAACGGGTCGGCAGTGGTGCGCTCGCACGTTGGGCACAAGGTTTTCGCCGTGCCGTCCTCCCCTTCCCGGGCCGGGAAATCCGCCCCGCAGCGGCGACACTGGCAGACCGGGAATCTAGTGATTTCGCGTATGTCCCCGTCGACCAGGTCGGCGAGCTGCAGCTGGCCGCTGCTGCTCAATGCGCCGTAGGGGCAGCTGGCAACACAAGTATTCTCCCCAGTGCAGGCGGCGAGGTTCTGGGTGAGGCTGGCCACCGAATCCACGACCGTGAGCTCCAGGGCAGAGCTCGGGCACATCTGGGTGCACACCCCGCATGCTTGACAACCGGAGGCGATCAGCCGCGGGGCGTCCAGCTCAATGCTGGTGTCGGGCTGGGTTCCCAACACCTGGTGCGCTTGGGCGAGCCGGATCATCGTCGGGGCGTTCGGATCCACCACGATCTCCCCGTCCCCCAGCGCCCCCAGCCCGATCAGCGCCCGCCGGGACACCGGCACCTGAGTTGCATCCAGGTACTCGGCCGCGCGCAGCACCCGCGCCTGCGGGGTTTCCACCAGTTCCGCACCCGCCGCGCAGCGTTCCGGGTGGGCTTCCCGGCATGGCAGGACGCGCACCCGCTTCGCCCCGCAGGCCAATAACGCAGCGGCCAACGAGGGATCCTCACCCGCGCAGCCTGGCAACAGGACGGGGCTGTGGTTCCGGGGGAAGCGCGGCAGCTGGGCCTCGGCACACACCAGCACAACGTCGGGGTTCATGTCTCGCGCCCACCGGTAGAGCCGATGGCGTTGGTCGGCGCTTAAGAGCTCAGGCTTAGAGCTCGGCTCGGACATGGGCCAGCACTCCCTCGCTCAGCTCAGCCAGGGCACGGTAGGTCACGGTCTGGGCGTGCTCCCGGAGCCCCTCAGCCACGTCGCCGGCGAAGCACCCGAGGTGCTCACTCACGAAGCGGTACAAGGCTGGCAGCGCTCCGGCGTTGCCTCCAGCGGCCTGCCCTGCCAGGTGGGAGACGAAAGCAAATTCGTAGCCGATGTGATCATCCGGAACCCGGGGGTTTGGTACCCGCAGACCGTGAGCCGCATAAGCCTCACGGACGGCAACCGTCTGCTCGTCGAAGAGCAACCCCTCCTTCGACAGGTACGGCGACTCAAAGGGCTGAGCCAGCGGTTTGCCGATCCCGGTGAAGAGGTAGAGGTGGTCACGTTGGAGGGAATCCGGGCTATCCAGATTGCCCTCCCGCACCGCCTCGCGCAGCATCGCGATCCCCCGCTGGGATTGGGGGTCGGTCAGCGGCCACTCGGCCAGCGCGTCGTCGTCCTGCAACGCCCCGCGCAGCTCGGGGTTCGGGGCAGCCAGGAAAAGCTGGGAGACCACCAAGGCGGCCTCCGAGATGGCCGCCAGGTCCTGCTCGGCGCCCATCAAATCCCAATCCTGTCCATGCCGCCGTAGAAGATGAAGCGGCCGATAACCTCAGAGATCGTCACGAGGATGTAGCTGGTCATCACCAGCGTGAGCAGCAGGTTGATGTCGTCCCTCTTGGTCCGCGCCAGGAATAGGCCCATCAGCCCAGCACCGATGATCAGCAGGGCCAGCCGCAGGACGAACCACCCGGTCGGGAAGGCGAAGGCCGCGGGGTTGACCGAATCTGGTCGACTATAGGCGAAGATGATCACGAAGAGCTCGATCGGGAGCAGCAAAACGGAGAGCACGCCGATGCCCTGCAGCGAGCGCTGCACCAGCCGGTTGACGTAGTCCACGTGGGCATCGCTCATGTCTGCCGGGCGACGGTTGGCGGGCATGAGCTTGTTAAGCCAGGGCTTATCCCGCAACTTCGGGAACCACGCGAGGGCCGTGCCGATCGCGAGTGCGCCACTCAAGAAGGTGGTCACATAGAACTGCGCCGGGGTGGTCCAGTGATCCCAATGCGGGATCGTTGGCAGCATGTAGAGGCGCGCCATGGACCACACGAAGGCCAGGCCCCACAGCGCGGTGACGATCGCCAGCACGAAGCGCAGCCGTGAGCTGCCCCAGTGGAACCATTGGGTGGCGGCGAAGGCGAAGCCCAGTACGGCGAAGCCCACGCCCATCATGACTTCCTGCGCGAGCGGGGAGCTCGGCACGCCCCGGATCACGTTGATGCCGTTCATGGGGTTGCCCAGGTGGAAGAACGCGGCGATAAAGCCGGCGACCATCAACGGGCCAATCGCGTAGAGCGCGGCATCCGAGACCCGCTCCAATGCCTGCGCCTTGGCCTCGGCGCGGTCCTTATCGGCCACTGCCCCGACCCTCCGTCGGGAGCTGACTTGGATGAGCCCCAGGATGATGAACGCGCCCACGGCCATTTGGGACAGGATCGTGAAGAAGGTCAGCGGCCATTCCTGCAGAAACACTGGTCTAGATCTCCTGGCGATTCATGATCTCGCCGTGGTTGGTATCCCACTCCTTCGCATCGCGGTGCGGGCGAATGACGAGGTTGGGCTTGGTGATGCTCGGATCAGGCAGGGGTGCGACGGCGCTGATATCGCCGTACTTCTCCCGCAGCTCGTCGATCGGGCCCCAGTCCAGGGCACGCGACGGGCAGGCGGTGACGCAGGCGGGCTCCTCCCCCTCCGCGCGAAGGTCGGCGCACAGGTCGCACTTGCTCATCTGCTTGGTCTCCGGGTTGAACTGTGGCGCGGAGTAAGGGCAGGCCCACTCGCAGTAGCGGCAGCCGATGCACTTGTCGGGGTCGACGGTGACGATGCCGTCCTCCCCCTTGTGCATCGCGGTCGTCGGGCAGACCTTCGCGCAGATCGGGTCCTCGCAGTGATTGCAGGAGATCGACGTGTAGTAGGTGAAGGTGTCGTGGTTAAACACCCCGTTGGCGAGGTTCCAGTCCCCGCCGGAGTACTCCACGACCCGGCGCCAGTTGGTGCCCAGCGGGGTGTCGTGCTTGTCCTTGCATGCGATTTGGCAGGCCTTGCAGCCGTTGCACAAGCTCTGGTCGAAGTAGAAACCCAGCCGCTGGTTTTCTTGGGAAGCGTTCTTCTTAGCCATGTTTTCCTAACCTTCGGCCTTGACTAGGCCTTCTCAACCTCAACGAGAGTCGTGTGCTGGGCATTGCCCTTGCCCAGCGGGGATGGGTGCCAACTGGTCAGCGTGTTGACGCTGGCTCCGGCGTCTACCCCCTTGGCGTCCGGTGCAAACCAGGACCCCTGGGGAACGGAGATCACGCCGGGTGCGATGCGAGGGCTGACCCGGGCAACGGACTTGATCCTGCCGCGGTCGTTGAACGCGTAGACCTCGTCGTCGTTCTTGATGCCCCGCTTGCGGGCGTCCAGCGGGTTGATCCACAGCACCTGGGGGTGTGCGTCGTCCCGGAGCCAGTCCACGTTTGCGTAGGACGAGTGCGTGCGGCCCTTTGTGTGGTGGCCGATGCACTGCAGCGGGTACTTGCCGCCGCTGGTGTATGCCTTGTGCGCCTCCGCGGGGCCCTCCCACGTGTCGACGTGTTCCGGCAGCGCGGTGATCTCATCGCCAGGGGCGGCGTTCGGGAATTCCCACTCCTTGCGCAGCTTCGCGAGCTCCTCGGAGTAGATCTCGATCAGCCCCGACGGGGTCTCGAGTGGATTGGCTACGGGGTCCTCGCGGAACTCCTTCAGCGGGATCACCGACTCCCCAGCCCGCTTCCACACGCCCATCTCCTTGAGCTTCTCGTAGCTCGGCAGCTCCGGGATCTCGCGGGCGGATTCCGCGATCGTGTGCTTGACCCACTGCTCCTGGGTGCGCCCCTCCGTGAACTTCTTTCCCACCCCGAGCCGGTCAGCCAGTTCGGCGCAGACCTCGTAGATCGGCTTGGTGTTGTGGATCGGTTCGATGGCCTTGGAGGCCAGGATCGTGTACTCCATGTTGCCGGCACTGCCCTGTTGGATGACGTCCTCCTGTTCGGCGGTAGACGCATCCGGCAGGACGTAGTCGGCGTAGCGGGCGGACACACTCATCTGGATGTCGCTGACGACGATGAGTTCTGCCTTATCCTCCCTGCGCAGCAGCTCGATCGTGCGATTGAGGTCGCCGTGCTGGTTGGTATTGGCGTTTCCGCCGTAGGACCAGATCATCTTGATCGGAACGTCCAGCTTGTCCTTGCCCTGCACGCCGTCGCGGGTGGCGGTCATCTCCTCGCCACGTTCGACGGCCTCGGTCCAGCCGAAGACCGGGATCGCCGTTTCGATCGGGTTTTCGTGCTGGGTGTTGAAGGGGCTGGCCATGCCGAGGTTCGCGGAGCTTTCGCGCGCGCCGGTGCCGCCGCCCTTGATGCCGATCTGCCCGATCACGGCTGCGAGTAGGAAGATGGCGCGGGCTTGGTTCTCGCCGTTGGCGTGCCGCTGTGGGCCCCAGCCTTGGGTGATGGCGCAGGGCTTAGCCTGGGCGATCTCGCGGGCTAGCTGGGTAATGCGGTCCGCTGGAACCCCGGTGACCTTCGCGGCCCACTGCGGGGTCTTCTCGATGCCGTCGGGCCCCTTGCCCATGACGTAGGCACGGTAGGAGGAATTCTTCGGTGCCGAGTCGGGCAGGGTGTGCTCGTCGAAGCCAACGGTGTACTTGTCGAGGAACTTCTGGTCCTGGAGGTTCTCCGTCAGCATGACGTGAATGAGCCCGGCGACGAGCGCGGCATCAGTGCCGGGGCGCAGGGCCACCCATTCATCGGCGAGCGCGACGGAGGTTTCGGACTGCCGCGGGTCAATGACGATGGTCTTGACCCCGTGCTCCTGCTTGATCTTCTGGGTTACAAAGGTTTCCCCACCGCCCGACATGCGGGTTTCCAGCGGGTTATTACCGAACATGACCTGGAGCTTGGAGTTCGCGACGTCGTCGAAAGAGTTCGAGCCGATCCACTCCCCGTAGTGGTACGGGTAGGCCGAGGTGATCTGGGCCGTGGAGTAGTCCGAATAGTGATTGAGGTAACCGCCCCACAGGTTCATCAGGCGCGCGAAGGGTGTCTCGACGGGCGGCCAGGAACGCGCGATCGTCGCCCCAATGACGCCGGTGCCGTACTGAAGGTAGAAGGCCTCGTTGCCGTAGTTGGACTTGATGTCCTTCATCTTCTCGGCGATTTCGTCGAGGGCCTGCTCCCAGGAGATCTCGATCCACTCGCCGTCGCCCCGCTTGGTGCCGGGCTTGCGCTTCAGCGGGGTCTTCAGACGGTCCGGGTTGTAGATGCGGTGCCGGATCGAACGGCCGCGGACGCAAGCGCGAATCTGCTGGGTGCCCAGTTCCGCGTCGCCGGTGTTGTCGGCCATGACCTGGACGATCTGACCGTCCCTCACCTTGAGGCGAAGCGGGCAGCGCGAGCCACAGTTGACGGTGCAGGCGGACCACACGATCTTTTCATTGGCCTCTTCCTGGCCCATCGCTGGGATGCCCAGGAACTGCTTACTCAGGATGTCCCCCGCGCCCGAGGCGACCAGGGCGCCGGCACCGCCGGCCGCGGCCGACCAACCGAGAAAACGCCGACGAGTGACTTTATTAAGATTAGCCAATTGAACGCCTTCACTAAACCTATGGACTCTTATTCGGATTTTAGCAATCCCGAGAATGCAGAGTCGAGGTTTTCCGGCGTAAAGTTGATCACAAAACGCCTGTACTGGTGGGGTTTTCCCATCAGTACAGGCGCCTTGTTTTCACGGAACCCCTGGGGGTCGCTAGTTCTCCTCGGCAGCGAGCTGGCCACAGGCCGCTGCGATCTCCTGCCCCTTCGTATCGCGCACGGTACACGGCACGCCCTGCTCGATCACACGCCGGACGAACTCATCCTGACGCTCCTTCGGGGACGCATCCCACTTCGAGCCCGGGGTCGGGTTCAGCGGAATGAGATTGACGTGCACCTTGCTACCCAGTGCCTTGTGGAGCTTCTTGCCCAGCATGTCGGCCCGCCACGGCTGATCGTTGATGTCGCGGATGAGCGCGTACTCGATGGACACGCGGCGACCGGACTTCTCCGCGTAGTACGCGGCGGCGTCCAAAACCTCTTCGACGGACCAGCGGTTATTGACCGGGACGAGAGTGTCGCGCAGTTCGTCGTCCGGGGTGTGCAGGGACACGGCCAGTCGGACGGACATGTCCTCATCGGCGAGCTTACGGATCGCCGGAGCCAGGCCCACGGTGGACACGGTGACGTTGCGCTGGGAGATCCCGAAGCCGTGCGGCTCCGGCTGGGTGATCTGACGCACGGCCTCGACCACGCGCTTATAGTTAGCCAGCGGCTCGCCCATGCCCATGAACACGATGTTGGACAGTCGGCCCTCGGTGCCGGCGACCTCGCCATCGCGCATCGCGCGGGCGGCGTTGCGCACCTGCTCGACGATCTCACCCACGGAGAGGTTGCGATCCAGCCCACCCTGGCCAGTCGCGCAGAACGGGCATGCCATGCCACAGCCGGCCTGGGAGGAGATGCACAAGGTGGCGCGGCCCGGGTAGCGCATCAGGACGGATTCCAGCAGCGTGCCATCATGCAGCCGCCAGAGCGTCTTGCGGGTCTCCCCATCATCGGCATCGAGCTTGCGCAGCGGGGTCATCAGCTCCGGGAAAAGCTTCTCCTTGACGGCCTGTCGGCTGGCTTCCGGGAGGTCCGTCATCTCGATCGGGTCGCCCTCGAGGCGACCGTAATACTGGTTGTACAGCTGCTTCGCACGGAACTTCGGAAGCCCGAGCTCCACCACTGCCTCCTCAACCTGCTCAGCCGTCAGGTCGGCGAAGTGCTTGGGCGGAAGGCCGCGGCGAGGCGCGGAAAAATTCAGTTTCACGGGGGTAGCCATAGTGAGCCCCATTATTCCACGTATGTCCTCTACCTCGCGATTCCGGGCCATGAGCCCAGATAAGCCGGTGCCGAAGAGTAGCGAGGGCACCCCGGTGATGGCAGCTGGCCGCACAGTTCGTTTGAATAGAGGTATGACGAACCCAGGCACCAACCCCCAGAATCCTGATTTCCAGCCCGCCGGCGAGGCCTTCAACGAGCCTCCGGCAGAGGCTCAACTACCCGCCGAGCCCGCCGCAGAAAACAACTCGGCAACAGCACCCACCCAGGGGGAGGTCGCCCCCGTAGCGCAGGCTGAGCAGCAAGAGCGTACCCACCAGAACGTGAAGGGCTCCGTCGCAGCCAGCACGTGGGCGGCGCTGATCATCGGCGCTCTCGTGCTGATTCTCCTGCTGGTGTTCATCCTGCAGAATCAGACGGAGGCCCAGCTGGTCTTCTTCGGCTGGGAGTGGAGCTTCCCCATCGGCATCGGCATGCTGATCGCCGCGATCGCAGGAGCCCTCATCATGGCGATGGTCGGCATCGTGCGGATGACGCAGCTGCGCCGCCAGATCAAGCGCGGCTATAAGTAACTTCGGCCTAGCCGATCAGGTTGAGGACCACCCAGGTCACCATCGCCGCGGGCAGCATCCCGTCGAGGCGGTCCATCAGCCCACCGTGTCCAGGCAGCATGCCGGACATGTCCTTGATGCCCAGATCCCGCTTGAACTGGGATTCCACCAGGTCTCCCAGGGTGGCGCAGACGGACAGCCCCACGCCCAGCCCGATCCCCAACCACCAGGGACCACCCAGCAACAGGGCCACCGCGAGCGCGCCGACCACGGCGGCGCTCGTCACTGAGCCTGCGAAGCCCTCCCATGACTTCTTCGGGCTCACCGCAGGAGCCATGGGGTGCTTGCCGAAGAGCACGCCGAATGCATAGCCGCCCACATCATTGGCGACCACGCAAAGCATGAAGGTGATGATGTAGAAGGCTCCGGGGGCGTCGGCGGACTCCAATCGCGACAGCATCGCCGCGAACGCGCCGAACATCGGAATCCACGTCAACACCATCACCCCCACCGCCATATCGCGCACGTAGTTATGCGGTGGAGAGTGTCTGCCGTGGTGAAACAGGCGGGTAACCATCAACAGCAGCACACTGCTGGCAAACCCTGCCACCAACCCCGTGGGGCCAAAGGGCCAGGAAAGCAGGATCATCGCGGTGGATCCCACCACGAGCACCGGGAGGCTCAGCACATAGCCGGCCTCCAGTAGGCGGCGCCAGACCTCGTAGACCGCCAGGCCCATGCCCACGACGAGCAGGGCGTACCACAGCAACGGCGAGAGCAGCGAAAGGATGACGATGGCGCCGAGAATCAACGCCGTCGTGATCGCATGCTTAAGGTTTCGCCCAGGGTTGATCTGCTTGGCGGGCTTGGCCGCCTCCCCCGGGGCGGTGCTCCCGGGCTCCGATGCGGGATTCGACGCGTGAGCTGCCACCGCACCTCGCCTTTCCGGCCGCCTGCCGGCGGCCCCTCATGAGTGTGTGCACTTTGCCCTCTTATCGCGACATGCCCGCTCACAACGCGAGCGGGCATGTGTTGTGTGCTTAAAGGGCTATCAAGAGCTCAAGGAGCCCTCCTCAAGGAGGTCCCTAGACCTCCATCAGCTCCTCTTCCTTGCGCTCAACAAGCTCGTCGACCTGCTTGACGTAGTTCGAGGTGGTCTTCTCGAGCTCGTTCTCGCTGGCGCGAACCTCGTCCTCGCCGGCATCGCCGTCCTTCTGGATCTTCGCGAGCTGTTCCATACCGTGGCGGCGGATGTTGCGGATCGCGATCTTCGCGTCCTCACCCTTGGACTTGGCCTGGCGCACCATCTCGCGGCGGCGCTCCTCGGTGAGCTGCGGGATCGTCACGCGCAGCACTTGGCCGTCGTTGGTCGGGTTAACGCCCAGGTCAGAATTGCGGATCGCGTTCTCAATAACCTGGATCTGGGACTGCTCATAGGGCTTGATGAGCATCATGCGCGCCTCGGGAACGCTGATCGTCGCCATCTGGGTGATCGGCGTCGGGACACCGTAGTACTCGGCGATCACGCTATTGAACATGGCCGGGTTAGCACGCCCGGTACGGATCGTCGTGAGGTCTTCGCGCGCGAACTCGACGGAGCTCGTCATGCGCTCTTCGCATTCCAGGAGAATTTCGTCCATCATGGCTACCAATTTAGCAGCCCTTGCCCCCAACTCTCCTGTTTGGTGCGGCGAGGCGGACTGTTCTTGCCCGCCTCACCCGCGTGCCGCCATCGCGGCGGGTTACTTCACCTCGGAGCTGACGAGCGTGCCGATGCGCTCGCCGGCGCAAGCGCGGGCGATATTGCCCTGCTCCAGGAGGTTGAACACCAGGATCGGCATGTCATTGTCCTTGCAGAGGCTGAAGGCCGTCGCGTCGGCGACCTTGAGGTTGCGCTCAAGCACGTCCTGGGGGTTGATCTCGTGGAAGAGCTCAGCGTCCGGGTTCGTGCGTGGGTCATCCGAGTACACGCCGTCAACCGCCTTGGCCATCAGCAGAACCTCGCAACCGATCTCGAGGGCGCGCTGGGCTGCGGTGGTGTCCGTGGAGAAGTAGGGCATGCCCATGCCGGCGCCGAAGATGACCACACGCCCCTTCTCGAGGTGGCGGTCCGCGCGCAGCGGAAGGTAGGGCTCAGCGACCTGGGTCATCTGGATGGCGGTCTGCACGCGGCAGTCCACGCCTTCCTGCTGCAGGAAGTCCTGCAGGGCCAGGCAGTTCATGACGGTGCCCAGCATGCCCATGTAGTCAGAGCGGGAACGGTCGAGGCCACGCTGCTGCAGCTCCGCGCCGCGGAAGAAGTTTCCACCGCCGATGACCACGGCCACCTGCACGCCACTGTTAGCGACTTCGGCGATCTGGCGTGCGACGTTCTGAACGACATCTGGGTCGATGCCTACGGCTCCCCCACCGAACATCTCACCGCCCAGCTTCAACATAACCCGCTTATAACCGGACCTGTGTGGCGCGTTACTCAACGAATCTCCTTGTCTCGCTTCAGATGTTGAACAGGATTATAGCGCACAATAAAAGCCGCCCACCCGTGTGAAACGGGTGGGCGGCTCAAACTATCGCCATGCCGTGGCGCGGTGCCGTGCTAAGCGACTAAGCCACGCCGTGATGGCACGGGATCAGTGTCGGGTTTAGCCCTGGCCGATCTCGTAGCGCACGAAACCGGTCAGCTTCACGCCTGCCTCGTCCATGACCTGCTTGACGGTCTTCTTGGACTCGGTGACGGACGGCTGCTCCAGCAGGACGACGTCCTTGAAGTAGCCCTTCAGGCGACCCTCGATGATGTTCGGCAGAGCCTTCTCCGGCTTGCCCTCCTCACGAGCGGTAGCCTCGGCGATCTCGCGCTCCTTGGCGACGGTCTCGGCCGGGACGTCATCGGTGGACAGGAAGCTGGCCTTCAGAGCGGCGACCTGCATGGCGGCCGCGCGTGCAGCCTCCTCATTCTCGCCCTCGTAAGCAACGAGCACGCCGACTGCCGGCGGCAGGTCAGCGGAGCGCTGGTGCAGGTAGACAGCAACCTTGTCGCCCTCCAGGGTGACAGCGCGCTTCAGCTCGAGCTTCTCGCCGATCTTGGCGGAGAGCTCCTGCAGGGCGTCGACAGCCTTCGCGCCGTCGACCTCGACTGCCTCGAGCTCCTCGCGGGAGTTAGCGTTCGCAGCGTCGGCTGCCTGAGCAACCTTGTTCGCGAAGTCGATGAACTCCTGGTTCTTGGCCACGAAGTCGGTCTCAGCGTTGACCTCGATCATGGTGTTACCGGAGACTGCGATCAGGCCCTCGGATGCGGAGCGCTCAGCGCGCTTGCCGACGTCCTTGGCACCCTGGATACGCAGGATCTCGATGGCCTTATCGAAGTCGCCCTCAGCCTCGACGAGAGCCTTCTTGCAGTCCATCATGCCGGAGCCGGTCATCTCACGGAGCTTCTTGACATCAGCAGCGGTGTAGTTCGCCATCAGTGGCGACCCTCCTTCGTATGGAAGTGGTGAAAGAATGAATGTGCTGTCAGCCAATAAGTCTAGAGGCAAATCCCCGCCACGTGTGGCGGCGGGCAGCACACTCACTGGGCAGGCCGAGATACGGCCTTTCCGTGTGAGGCATCGAGCGGGGCGTGCGCGCCCCGCTCAACACCCTTTAGGCCTCGGTGGACTCGGCCTTCTCCTCGGCTGCAGCCTCAGCCTTCACAGCCTCAGCGTCCGCCTCGGACTTGCCGGTGTCGCCGGCAGCGTCCTTCGCAGCAGCTGCCTGACGCTCCGCGCGAGCCTTGCGGCCCTCCTCAACAGCGGAGGAGATGATGGAGGTCAGCAGGTTTGCGGAACGGATCGCGTCGTCGTTGCCCGGGACCGGGTACTGGACCTCGTCCGGGTCGCAGTTGGTGTCCAGGATGGCGACAACCGGGATGCCCAGCTTCTTCGCCTCGGAGACAGCGATGTGCTCCTTGTTGGTGTCAACGACCCACATTGCCGACGGGACCTTGGTCATGTCGGCGATGCCGCCCAGGACACGCTCCAGCTTCTCGCGCTCGCGGTTCAGAAGGAGGATCTCCTTCTTGGTGCGGCCCTGGTAGCCGTCCTCGGCTGCGTCCATAGCCTGCAGTTCCTTCATGCGGGCCAGGCGCTTGGAGACGGTCTGGAAGTTGGTGAGCATGCCACCGAGCCAGCGGTGGTTGACGTACGGCATGCCAACGCGCTCAGCCTCGTTGGCAACGGCCTCCTGAGCCTGCTTCTTGGTGCCGACGAACAGGATGTTGCCGCCGTGGGCGACGGTCTCCTTGACGAACTCGTAGGCCTCGTCGATGTAGGTCAGGGTCTGCTGCAGGTCGATGATGTAGATGCCGTTGCGGTCGGTGAAGATGAAACGACGCATCTTCGGGTTCCAACGACGGGTCTGGTGACCAAAGTGGACGCCTGCATCCAGCAGTTCGCGCATAGTAACAACAGCCATGGTGTTACAGGGGCAGCTTTGAAGCGTTTTCTTCGCCTTGTAGCGTTGCCGCCCCTTCCTCGCTTTCGAAAGTTTGGGGTTTTACGGTTTTCTTCTTCGGCGCACTCGACGAACTTCCATTCGGCTTATGCGACCGGCCGGCAGACTCCCCGGGCTGCGCCACCTGTATTGACCCGCAATCAGCGGGACCGTAGGTGGAACCTGTTGGGGACACGAGGCATCTACGTGTAGTCAGTCTGCTCGCTATCTCGCCGCCGGTTGCCCGGGGTGTTGTGTTCTTGACGTCGCTGCGATCGCCACTAGCGGGAGGCCTCGTGTTCTCCGCTGGCACGGTTCGCGCGGCGCATCATCCCCGGGTAGTGCGGGAAACGTGAGCACACTGCACCCGGATACTTTAGTCGCTCTGGCTTGTTAATCCAAGTGGTTCCCTACCCGGTGTGTATCCGTCGATCTTCCCTGTCCACAGCCCGTTCTTCGCCCTTCTTTTGAGGACGTCGCCTGCGGCAGGTTTGAGGCATGTTCCGCTTTCTTTCTTCCGCTCGTTTCTGTGGCCGACTGTTCGCAGCGGCCAGTGTTTTCAGCTTGACGTCGACCATCGCGGTGGCTCCGGTTCCGCCAGTGGCTTCCGCCGTGGAGGAAGCGCAACAAGATCGCGGGGGCGTGCTGCGGGGCACTGATCGGCTGAACCGTTCCCACCGCGTGCCGCTCGTCACGGACTCCCCGACCTCCCCCGTTGCGGCGGAAGCTCTGGTGACCCGGCCGCTCGATATTCCGGAGAAGGACTGGCTACCCGGCCACCGCGTCGTGGACCTGCGGGCAGCGCCAGGTGCGGACGTCCTCGCCAGTATGGGCGGGCAAGTCAACTTCGTCGGAACCGTCGCGGGCACACCGGTGGTGACGATCCGGCACCGGGATGGGCTACACACCACCTACGAGCCCGTACACGCGGAGGTCACCAAGGGTGAGTCCGTATCCCGGGGCCAGCGAATCGGTCGGCTCGCGAATGCGGCGTTGTTGGGCGATAGTGCCCGGAAGCCGGATGGGTTGTCCTGGGGCGCGTGGGTCAAGGGCACGGATGGGCGGAAGCGATACCTCGATCCGTTTGAGCTCTTGGGCTCGGTGCGCGTGCGTCTATTGCGCTAGCTCCGCGTGGTGTGGGGCGCATGTTGCGGGCTTCGTGGTGCGGGCCGTTATTCTCCCGAGCGCGGGTGGGCTTGGCGGTAGGCGGCCTTGAGCCGCTCGGCGCCGACGTGGGTGTAGATCTGAGTGGTGTTCATCGAGGCGTGCCCCAGAAGTTCCTGGACTACCCGCAGATCCGCCCCGCCTTCGAGCACGGCGGTTGCTGCGGAGTGGCGGAACCCGTGTGGGGACATGTGCCCCACTGTGAGCTCCGGGTGGCGGCGGATGGCCTGGTCAACTACTCGGCGGATCTCCCGTTGGTTGAGCCGACCCCCGCGCACCCCAACGAGCAGCGCCGGATTACCAGGCTGGGCAAGCTCACCGCGGTGGGAAAGCCAGTGTGTGAGAGCCTCGTCGATGATTCCGCCGTAGGGAACCACGCGGGTCTTATTTCCCTTACCGGTGACACGCAAGAGCCGGTTGGCCCGGTCGAAATCCTCGACGTCGATGGCCTCGGCCTCGCCAACACGGATTCCGGTGCCAAAGAGCAGCTCGGCGATGAACCAGTCCCGCACCCGGCGCGCCGTGGCGTGCCGTTGTTGCTTCTCACCTGCCGGGCCCGTGGCGGCGGGGGCATCGCAGCCGTCCTGTTGGGCAGCCGAGGGTTCGAGCGCCTCACCCTTGAGCCCATCGAGCAGGGTGCGGGCCTGGTCGCTGCGCAGCACGCGGGGCAGTGTCTTCTCTCCCTTGGGCAGCCGGAGCGCAGAGACCGGGTTCGCGGGGAGCACCTCGCGCTGGGCGAGAAACTTCCCGAAGCCTTTCATGCTGGAGGCCAGACGGGAGAGCCGGGACCGGCTGGCGCCATCGTCGGCGGCGTACCCCAGCACGTCGCGTGCGTGGTCGAGGGTGAAGGACTCAATATCCCGCAGCCCCTCGAGAGCGTCGGTGAGGTCCCGCTGGTAGGCCCGGATCGTGTTTTCCGACCGGCCGAGGTTATAGCGCAGGTAGTCCACGTAGTCCTCGAGGAGGAGTTGCGGGTCGCGGGCTTTCGGCATGCAGCTCAGCATAGCTGTTGCCGCGCAATGGAGCTGTCGCCGCAGATCAACAGCCTCCCAGCTACTCTTGCCCATCCACCCGGACCCAACGCTCTCCTTCCCTGGTGATGAGTCCCTGCTTGTCCAGTTCCTTGAGCGTCCGCATCACCAGCTGGATGGAGAGCCCGGTCTCCTGCTGGATGTCGCGCAGCGTTCCACCGCCTCCGCCAGGCAATCCGGCTGCGTCGTAGACGGTGACCTGGTTCAGCGACATGCTCTGCACCCCGGTGCCGGAGCCGAAGACCATCGCCTGCTGTTCGGGCACTTGCGCGTTGAACTGGCTGGAGTCCTCCACCAGCTCCCGGACGTGGCTGGCGGTCCAGACCGGTTGGGCCCGGCCGTCCCGCAGGCGGTGGAGCACCCCCTGGCTGAGTGATGTATCCACGGGGCCGGGCACCACCATGGGCTGGTTGAGCATGACCTCCGCCCAGTTGAGGGTGTTCAGCGCCCCGGAGCGGTTGGCGGCCTGAGTCACGATGGTGCCTGCGGACAGGCCGGCGACCAGTCGGTTCCGGGTGAGGAAGCGGTGCCGGGCGGGGTGGGTACCCAGCGCGTACTCGCTAACAACAACCCCGGACTCCGCGATCTGGTTGAACATCCCCACGTGCTGCCTGGGGTAATCCACGTCGAGTCCGCAGGCGAGCACCGCGATGCTCGCGCCCCCGGCGCGCAGGGCGGCGGTGTGGGCGCAGCGGTCCACTCCGCGGGCTCCGCCTGAGACGATGCTGTAGCCCTCCAGGGCGAGGTCCGTGCTGAGCTGGGTGCTCAGCTGCGCCCCATAAGCATTGGGCTGCCTGGTGCCAACGACGGTCACCGACTGGCGGCTTAAGTTCCGCAGGTTGCCGTTGCCCCGTAGCCAGAGGGCAAAGGGTGCTGCGGCAAGGCCCCGGACGGCCGAGTTCTGGTCGCTGCCGCGGTCATCAATCCGGGCGAAGGCGTGATCCAGGGTCTCTGGCCACTCCTGGTCCAGCGGGGTGATCAGCCGGAACCCCGCAGCCGTTGCGGCGTCGAGTTCGGCTTCCGGATCGCAGTCCACGCGCGTGGCAGTCGATTCCAGGATCCTGCGCGGCAGGCTGGGGTCACGGTGGCGAATGCGGCTGGCGAGCCCCCGCACATCGGGAGCCACTCCCTTTCCCGCGTCCCGGTCCGCGAGCCGATTCTCCCACCCTTCAGGCCAGAGGAGGTTGAGAATATCCGTATTTGAGGCTTCGATGGTCTGCCGCAGGTAGATCCACGCGAGCAGGTTCTGGCGTTCCTCCGTGGTGCCACCAGGGCTCATGCTGGCACCTCCTCAGTGTCGGAAAAGAGCTCGGCAGCGTCCAGAACCTCCCCAACCCCGGGCCGGGCCACCCCGGCGAGGTCGGCGAGGCTCCACGCCACCCGCAACGCCCGGTCCACCCCACGCTGCGAGAGCGCACCGGAGGCATAGGCTTCCTGCAGCGCCACCATTCCCTCGAAACTCGCCGCGCACTCGGAGCGCAGCAGCCTGCCGGGAATCGTCGCATTCGTCACGGCCTCCCCTAGGTCGAGTTTTCGCCAACGGTGGTGGGAACGCTCCCTGGCCTGGGCGACCCGTTCCGCCACCACCGCTGAGCTCTCCGCTCGTCCCTCCTCGCTGTCGGCTCCACTCGTGGCCGTTGCCTGCGCACTCACCGGGAACTGTTGACCGATCAGCCGCTGCCTGCGGGTCTGTGCGAAGACGTCAATCCGGTCGCGGATGGGACCCGAGACCCGCGCATAATAGCGGCGGCGGTCCGTCGAACTACACGTGCACATGCTTGGATCCTCAGCGCCGCAACGGCACGGGTTCGCCGCCATCACCAGCTGGAATCCCGCCGGGTAGGAGACACTGCGGCGGGCACGCGCGATCTCCACCCGGCGGGACTCCATCGGGATCCGCAAGCAGTCCAGCACCCCCGAGCGGGTCTCCGCGGCCTCGTCCAAGAACAGCACACCGTGGTGGGCCAGGCTGATCGCGCCGGGCTGCAGGTTCGGCCCGCCACCAACAAGCGCGGCTTGGGTCACCGAAGGGTGCGGGGAGACGAAGGGTCTCACCCCGGCCCAGATCGGGCCAAGGTCTCCCCGGCCACCGGCAATCGAGTGAATCGCGGCCGCCTCGACCTGCTCGGTGGCCGACAGCGGAGGCAGGATCGTCGGCAGGCGCTCTGCGAGCATCGACTTTCCACTGCCCGGCGGTCCGGTGAGCATGATGGCGTGCCCGCCCACGGCGGCAATCTCCAGCGCCCGGCGCGCTTCGGCCTGCCCCACGATGTCGGCCATGTCGACCTCCTCATCCCGTGCCCCGTGCCCGGAATCCGGGGGCAGCGCGCCCACGGGTTTACTCACGGGGACAATGCTGCCGGAGCCACGCAGCCATGCGTGAAATTCCTTCAGGCTGCCCACGGCGAGGATGTCCAGACCGGCAACCACGTCGACGAGCTGCTGAGCATCGGGCAGGTTCTCCTCTGGGATCACGATGCGACGCATCCCCCGGCGTTGTGCGGACAGAATCATGGGGACAACCCCGGCGACGGCGCGCACCGTACCGTCCAGTCCGAGCTCCCCGACGACCACCGTGTCACTCAGGAGCTCCAGCGCGAACTCGGATAAACCCTGGGCTGCCAGGATCGACGCCACCATCGCCAAGTCGTAGCTGGAGCCCTCCTTCTTCACGTCTGCCGGCGACAGGCTCATCACGACCTTCGACTTCGGCCACGGCAAACTGCTGTTCAGCATCGCCGCGCGAATCCGGTCACGAGCCTGCACCACCGCCGCATCCCCCAGCCCGACTACGCTGACCCCGGGCAGCCCCCGCCCCAGGTCGCATTCCACGGTCACGAGCATCCCGTCCAACCCGTGAAGGGCCATGCTTCTGGCTTGCCCGACTGCCATCACGCCACCCCCACCACGTGTTCCCGCACGCCAGCGGGGCCCACGTCGATGACGTCGAAACGCACCACATCGACCCCGCGTTGCTGTTCCGCCAGCCACTTCCCCGCCGCCAGTCGCATCCGGCGCAGCTTGGTCTGTGTCACTGCTTCCACACCAGTGCCGTGGGCGGTGTCCTTGCGATACTTGACCTCCACGAACACCATCTCGCCTGCGGGGTCGAGAGCAATGATGTCGAGCTCCGCGAACCGGCAGTGCCAATTGCGCTCCACAATTCTCCAGCCCTGATTCACCAGATATTCCCCGGCCAGGTTCTCACCTTGTCGGCCTACCCCCACCGTTGAATCCGCCGAGTTCTGGCCAACCGAGCTCTGGCCGACCGAGTCCTGTCCAACCGCACCCTGGCGAACCGGACCCCGACCGGTCACGTTTCGGCCGACCTGTGCCACCTGCGTTGCGCTATCCATCCCCCGTACCTCGCTGTCGTTGTCTTCCGCTGCGCGTGGAAAATTCCTTCACCCATGCCCTGCCCACGCAGCTGTCGTACCAGGGCAGCGTGTGAGGCTAGCCAAGCACGGTGGCCAGGGCGTTGACGTCCTGAAAAGAAAGCTGGAAGAAGAAAACCCCAGGAGCCTGTGGATAGGCGCTGGGGTGTGGATAACAGCGGGGCAAACGGAGCAGGAAGCCCGCGGGAGGTACCGGGCTAGTGCTCCGGCAGCTGCAGCTCGGGCTTGTCGAGTTCCTCGATGTTGACGTCCTTGTAGGTGATCACGCGGACGTAGCGAACGAAGCGGGCCGGGCGGTACATGTCCCATACCCAGGCGTCCGACATCCGGATCTCGTAGTAGACCTCGCCACCGGAGTTGCGGGGCGTGAGTTCCACCGCGTTGGCTAGGTAGAACCGGCGCTCGGTTTCCACGACATAGGAGAACTGGCTCACGACGTCGCGATACTCGCGGTACATCGACAGCTCAACGTTTGCCTCGTAGTCGTCTAGCTCTTCAGCGCTCACTGGCCAGGATGTCCTTCCTCACGCGGTTGTGTGCTCGCCCACTCGGCATGTGCGGTGGCGACATTAGAGTAAGTGTAACGGTGTTCCGGGCAGCCACCATGGAGGCGCACCGCAGCCATGTGCTTCGCCGTGCCGTAACCCTTGTGGCCGGCCAAGCCATAGTCCGGATACTGCCCGTCCATCTCCACCATCAGGCGGTCCCGGGACACCTTCGCCAGAATGCTCGCGGCGCTGATCGCCGGGGACAACGCATCCCCCTTGACCAGGGGCGCGTGCTCGCACGCAAGCTCCGGCAGGTGCACCGCGTCGGTGAGGACCACGTCTGGCTCCACGGATAGCCCCGCAACGGCGCGGTACATGCCGTTGATGTTGGCGTACTGGATCCCCTTCTGGTCGATCTCGGCGGCGGGTATATGGACGATCTTATAGGCCACCGCGTGCTCAGTGATGGCGTCGAAGAGCTTCTCGCGGCGGCGCGGGGTGAGCTTCTTGGAGTCGTTGAGTCCCTCCATCTCGGGAACGTCGTGATCAGGCAGGACGCAGGAGGCGATGGTGATGGGGCCGCAGCAGGCACCGCGACCGGCCTCGTCCACCCCGGCCACGTGGGTAAACCCGTGGAATCGCAGGTAGTCGTCGACGAAGCTATAGCCCTCGGAGAGCGCCTGCTGCACCAGCTCGGCGCCGCGGGCGCGTGCTGCCGACTGTGGGGTGGGACGCGCCATGGCTACTGCTGGATATCCAGGTGAGCGACCCCGCCGATGCGGTCGATCGGCAGCACGCGCGCGGAGACCTTACCCACCACGTTCTCCACCGGGATGGTGCCCTGGTGCTCGTCGCCCACGTGGCCGCGGGAGTCCAGGGAGTTGGTGCGGTTGTCGCCCATCAGCCACAGGTGGTCATCCGGCACGGTGATGGGGCCGAAGTACTCTCCCTGGCAGGCATCGGAGCCGGTTGCCGGGTCCACCGGGTTCACCAACGGGTTCATCGTGTAGGAATCGTCCACCTTCTTGCCGTCGACCATCACGCCGGGGTCGCCGGGGCGGCACTGGACAGTCTGCCCACCGGTGGCGATGACTCGCTTGACCAGGGCGTTTTCATCCGGGGCAATGATGCCGATCATGCTGCCGGCGTTCTGCAGCCCCTTGATCAGCCCATTGTCCGAACGCTGGGAGACGTAGGTCGTGTTCCAGGAGTCCTCACCGACAAAGACGACGACGTCCCCCGGCTTCGGCTCTTTACCACCGAGGTAGGCGAGCTTATTGACGAAGATCCGGTCATTCGTGCACCCCTCGCAGCCGTGCAGGGTGGGCTCCATGGATTCGGACGGGATCAGGTAGAGCCTGCCGACGAAGATATTGAACATGCCAAGAATCAGCATGGTGGCAACCAGGATGATGGGCATCTCCACCCACCACGGGTAGGTCTTCTTCTCCTTGGCCTTTGCCTGCGACGTGTCGGCGGTCTTGTGATTCTCGGTTACCGTGCCCTCCCCCGCACGTGCTGTCCCATCCCCCGGCTGCGCAGCGGTTTGACCTGCCGCCTGCTGAGGTGCAGCGCCGCCTGCATGCGGGGCTGCTGCGTCGGGGTTGGGCTGGTGCTTCTTGGGATCGGTAGTCACAAGGGTTCAGACTACCAGGCGGCCACCTGCGGCACTGGGACGTTCCATTCCCCGGGTCACCACCTCAGTCAGGCAAGAAAAAAGGGGAACGGAAGTGACTTCCGTTCCCCTCTCACGCGCACAATGTGCGGTGGCGCAGATTAGCGCTTCTCCTTGATCTTGGCTGCCTTGCCGTGGCGATCGCGCAGGTAGTACAGCTTCGCGCGACGGACCTTACCGCGGGACAGAACCTCGAGCTTGTCGATGTTCGGGGAGTGCACTGGGATGGTGCGCTCCACGCCGATGCCGAAGGAGACCTTGCGGACGGTGAAGGTCTCGCGGATGCCGGAGCCCTGGCGCTTGATCACAACGCCACGGAAGACCTGCACGCGGGACTTGCTGCCCTCGATGACCTTCAGGTGCACGTCAACGGTGTCACCTGCGCGGAACTCTGGGATATCGTCGCGCAGCTGTGCTGCATCGACCTTGTCAAGAATATGCATGGATTAATCCTTTGCTTGCCTGGATAGAGGATCCTCGCGGCTTTTCGATGCTCATCGCGCCTACGGGTTCGTACCCGGAACATAGTTAACTCGGATAGTATGCCAGCCGATTCGGCAGAAACCAAACCAGTTAGAAGCCGGCCTGCTTGAGAGCAGCGGCCATTGCGCCACCGGCTGTTGAACCGCCGCCGCGCTGTCCACCCCGCTTGCCACGGGAACCACCACGATTGTCGCCACGCTGTCCACCACGACTGCGTCCCCGGCCAGCCCGGGAATTCCTCTCTCCTGCCTCCCCGCGGCGACCTGCCCGACCGGAGCCGGACCCCTGGTCACCACCTGGCTCGTCGCTCAGGCGCAGGCTCAGGCCGATGCGCTGTCGGTCCACGTCGACGTCCATCACCTTCACCTTGACGACCTGACCGGAGTGGACCACCTCGTGGGGGTCCTGGACGAATCGGTCGGCCATCGCTGAGACGTGGACGAGGCCGTCCTGGTGCACTCCGATATCGACGAAGGCGCCGAAGGCGGCCACATTGGTCACCGTGCCCTCCAGCACCATGCCGGGGCGCACGTCGGAGACCTTCTCCACCCCCTCGGCCAGGCTCGCAGTCTTGAAGCTCGGGCGTGGGTCACGGCCTGGCTTATCCAGCTCTGCGAGCACGTCGCGCACCGTCGGCACACCGAAAGTCTCGTTTGCGTAATCCTCCGGTCGCAGCTTCGTCAGCACCGCGGAGTTGCCGATCAGTTGTGGCACCGCCACCCCGGTGTCCTCCGTGATGGCGCGCACCAGAGTGTAGGCCTCGGGGTGGACGGCGGAGGCGTCCAGCGGGTCCTCCCCGTCATGAATGCGGAGGAAGCCGGCGGACTGTTCGAAGGCGCGTGGGCCCAGGCGCGGCACCTTCAGCAGTTCCTTGCGGGAGCGAAAGGCACCGTTGTCGTGCCTGTGCGTGACGATATTCTCTGCCACGGATTTCGTGATTCCCGCGACCCGTTCGAGCAGCTCGGCACTGGCGGAGTTGACGTCCACCCCGACCGAGTTCACGGCATCCTCGACCACCGAGTCCAGGGAGTGGGTCAGCCACGTCTGATTCACGTCGTGCTGGTACTGCCCCACCCCGATGGACTTCGGGTCGATCTTCACCAGCTCGGCCAACGGATCCTGCAGGCGCCGGGCGATCGAGACCGCGCCACGCAGGGAGACATCCATGTCCGGGAACTCCCGCGACGCAACCTCGGAGGCAGAGTAGACGGATGCCCCGGCCTCGCTGACGATGACCGGAGTCGGGCGCTTCCCGCCGGCCTCGGCGATGAGATCGGCAATCTCCCGGGCGAGCTTCTCGGTCTCGCGGCTGGCCGTCCCGTTACCCACCGCGAGCAGTTCGACGCCGTGCTCGGCAACCAGACCCGCAAGCTGGGTACGAGCCTGTTCCCACTTCGCGGCCCCGGAGTGCGGGTAGACGATGATCGTGTCCACCACCTTGCCGGTGGCGTCCACGACCGCGCACTTCACACCGTTACGGTAGCCAGGGTCTAGCCCCAGGGTGGCCCGTTGGCCGGCGGGTGCGGCGAGCAGGAGGTCACGCAGGTTCTTCGCGAAGACGTCCACGGCGGAGGCGTCCGCCCGCTCCTTCAACTTCACCCGGGCATCCACGGCGGAGCTGACGGCGAGCTTGGTGCGCCAGCCGAAGCGGACGCACTCGGCGCGGAATTTATCGGCCGTATCCCCCTGCGGGCCGAGATCCAACCTGTCGGCGATGATTCCCTGGTAGAACTCGTCCTCCTCCCCTCCCGTGAGGTTCACGTGGAGCACGCCCTCACTCTCGCCACGCAGGATGGCGAGGATGCGGTGGCTGGGAAGCTTGTCGAGTGGCTCGGAGAAGTCGAAGTAGTCCCGGTACTTCACCCCTTCTGTTTCTTTCCCATCGACGACGCCGACCTCGGCGACACCTCGGTTGAAGAACTCCTCACGGACTTCGCCAACCAGGTCCGCGTCCGTGGCGATTCGCTCGACGACGATGGCGCGTGCCCCGGCCAGTGCTGCCTTGGTGTCCTCGAATCCCTCGCAGAGGTAGCCCTCGGCGATGCTTGCCGGGTCTTCGGCGACCCCCGGGGCCAGCAGCGTGTCCGCGAGTGGCTCCAACCCAGCGTCGCGGGCGATGGTGGCCTTGGTCTTCCGAGTTTTCTTATAGGGCAGGTAGAGGTCCTCGAGGCGGGACTTCGTCTGCACGGCGCGGATCTCGGCGGCAAGTTGGTCGGTCAGCTTGCCCTGCTCCTCGATGGCCTTGAGAATAGTTTCCTTACGCTCCTCCAGCTCCCGCAGGTAATTCAGGCGGGTGTCCAGCTGGCGGATCTGGGAATCATCCATCCCGCCAGTGATTTCTTTGCGGTAGCGGGCGATAAAGGGAACCGTATTGCCCTCGTCGAGCAGGGCGATGGTGGCCTGGACGTGCGACAGCCCGGCACCTAGTTCCTCGGCTAAAATCTCTGCGATCATTTAAGCCATTGTAGGTGCCGGGCTGTGCCGGTTTGCACCAGGTTCACCCGGAGCGAGCCTGTGCTGGCGCAAGACGCTTATTAGTCGGCGTGGTTGTCGCCGAAGTCCTCCTGCCACTCCGGGATCTCGGTGTTGTAGGCCGAGAGGTCGGTCTCGCCCGGCTGGTTCCGCTGCATGTGCAGGTACTCCATGTGCCGTTCAAACAGGTCCAGCACGTTCGCGATGAGTTGCTCGCGGGTGTAGCCGAAGACGTCATAGCCCAGGGAGCCGTTGATACCGAAGACCTCGACGCGGTAGTAATTCGCGCCGTGGCTGCCTCGGCGGGCGAACTTCGGCAGGCGCTCCTCGATTGGGTAGAGCTGGTAGCGGAAGTCCGGATCGCCCTTGAAGGTGACGAACAGGTCGAGCTGGTTGATACCGGTGTGCTTGTCAGCCACCGTGGTCAACGTTGCCTCGTGGCCATTGTTCATCAGCTCCTCGGTGACGTCCTTCAGAGCCGGCTTGGCGACCTCCATGATGAAGGACTGCGACTGTTCGGCGGTCGGCCACGTGCCGGCGCGCTCCACGCGGGTGCGCCAATCACCATGCTGGCTATCCGTGCGCCCGGAGATCGCCCCGTGCAGGGCGACTGCACGGGAGTCCATCTGTAGGACCTCTTGTCTGACTGAGAGCACCAGGCCGGCCATGATGAGGAAGACCACGATCATGAACGGCAGTCCCATGATCAATGTCGCCATCTGCAGGGTGCCGATGCCGTCGACCTGCAGCATCGCGACCGTCAGCACAGCGACGGCCACAGCCCACAGCACGCGGAGCCAGACCGCGCCATCGGCTGCCGGGTCGGTGGTGCGGGAGGAGAACTTCGCCATCACCAGCGCACCGGAGTCCGCGGAGGTGACGAAGAACAGCAGGCCGACGATCATCGCCAGCACCAGCGCCAGCGTCGGCCACGGCAGGCCTTCCAGCACCATGTAGAAACCGCGTTCCGGTGAGTTAACGGTCTGCTCCAGCAGGTCGCGGTCGCCGTTGTTAACGACGCGGTCGAGGGCCATGTTGCCCAAGAAGGATGCCCACAGCGCCAGGAACAGGAACGGAACCAGCAGGGTGCCGACGATGAACTGGCGGAAGGTGCGGCCGCGGGAAATGCGGGCCAGGAACAGGCCGACGAACGGCGCCCAGGCCACCCACCAGGCCCAGAAGAACAGGGTCCAGTTGGCCATCCACTCTTGGGTGGAGGCCGGGGTGGTCGTGTAGGAGAAGGTTTCGAAGGTCCAGCGTGGCAGGGTGGTCAGGTAGTCACCCATATTCTTCACGAGGGAGTCGAAGAGCCAGCCGGTGCGGCCACCAGCGACGACGATGACGAGCAGCGCGACGGCGAGGTAGACGTTCCACTCCGAGAGGCGCTTAATGCCCTTATCCACGCCAGATACTGCGGAGAGCGTGGCCGCAGCGACAGCCAGCACCACCAGCGCGATCTGCATAGCCTTGCCCTCTGGCAGGTCGAAGACGAGGTTCAGGCCGAAGTTCAGCTGCACCACGCCGATACCCAGCGAGGCAGCAACGCCGAAGACGGTGCCCAGCAGGGCGGCGATATCGACCGCATCGCCGATGGGTCCGTGGATTCGCTTACCGATCAGCGGATACAGGGCGCTACGAATCGCCAGCGGCATATTGAGGCGGTAGGCGTAGTAGCCGAAGGCCAGGCCCATCAGGGCGTAGAGCCCCCAGCCGGAGATGCCGTAGTGGAACAGAGTCCACAGCACGGCCTCCTTCATCGCCTCCTCGGTCTCGCCCGGACCAACCGGCGGATTAGCGTACTGCGCCAGCGGCTCGGCGACGGAGTAGAACAGGATTCCAATGCCAATACCCGCAGCGAAGAGCATCGCGGACCAAGAGAAGAGGGAGTATTGGGGGCGGGAGTGATCGGGTCCCAGCCGAATATTGCCGGCCTTGGAGGCGGCCAGCCAGATCATGAAGATCAGAGTGATCGCCACGACGGCGACGTATAGCCAGCCGAAGTTTCCGGTCAGCCAGCTGGCCGTGCCGCCGACGATCTTGTCGAAGCTCTCGGCCCCGGCGGCCGCCCAAATAGCGACGGCGACCGTGACCACGAGCGTCGTGACAATGACGGGCCAGTTGGCCTCGTCACCCTTTTTCATTTTTGCTTCGGCGGGTGCGGGCTTGCCAAGCAAGGTTCGGATGCGGGAGGCACCCTTTTCCTTGGCTGGAGCCTCGCTCCCCGCCGCTGTGCGTGCAGAATCTGCCATTCCTGACTCCTTGGAGAAAACCTTTGGTCAGCCACAAATGTGCGCTATACCACTCCTCCACCCTAGTGGAGTCTCAGGTTTCCCGCAGGAGCCTTTGAGGTTCTGGGCAGAGACTTAGCCTTGGAACCAGCCGGTCACCGCAGGCGCGATGTTGTGGTAGACGTGCTTCTGCTCCTGGTATTCAGCCAGGCCGGTCGGTCCCAGCTCCCGGCCGTTGCCCGACTGCTTCATGCCGACCCATTCTGCCTGCGGCAGGTACGGGTGGAAGTCGTTGATCCAGATCGTGCCGTGACGCAGGCGCGCAGTGACTCGCTCCGCCTTACCGGCGTCGCTGGTCCACACGGCGCCGGCGAGGCCGTACTCCGTGTCATTGGCGATCGCGACAGCCTCATCCTCGGTGCGGAAGGTCTCCACCGTGACGACCGGACCGAAGGCCATCGGCGCGGAGTACACCTGGAAGGGCAAGACCCGTCGCGTGTACGCGGACAAGGTGATCCTGTGCGGCGGCGCGTTCAACACCCCGCAGCTGCTGCAGCTCTCCGGAATCGGCGATAAGGAGCACCTGAGCTCCCTGGGCATCGACGTGCGCAAGCACCTGCCGGGCGTGGGCCAGAACCTGCAGGACCACCTGGAGGTTTATGTCCAGTACAACTGCACCCAGCCGGTCAGCTCCCAGCCGTACTACAAGATGTGGATGCGCCCGATCATCGGCCTGCAGTGGCTGCTGACCCGCCGCGGCCCGGTTGCTAGCTCCCACTTCGAGGCCGGCGGCTTCGCTCGCTCCAATGAGAACGAGGACTACCCGAACCTCATGTTCCACTTCCTCCCAATGGCCATCCGCTACGACGGTAGCCAGCCGGAGGGTGAGCACGGCTTCCAGTTCCACGTCGGCCCGATGTACTCCGATACCTCCGGCCACGTGAAGATCAAGAGCACCGACCCGCACGAGAAGCCGGAGATCCTCTTCAACTACCTGAAGACCGAGCAGGATCGCCGCGAGTGGGTCGAGGCCATCAAGGTGTCCCGCGAGCTGCTGGACACCGATGCCATGCGCGAGTTCACCGACGGCGAGATCTCCCCGGGTGATGCCGTTCAGACCGACGAGGAGACCCTGGAGTGGGTGCGCAACGACGCCGAAACCGCACTGCACCCATCCTGCACCGCCAAGATGGGCTCCGCCGACGACGAGATGGCCGTCGTGGACCCGGAGAGCATGCAGGTCCACGGCGTGGAGGGCCTGTACGTCGTCGATGCATCGGCCATGCCGATCGTCACCAACGGCAACATCTACTCCCCGGTCCTGATGCTGGCCGAGAAGGCCGCAGACCTGATCCGCGGCCGCAAGCCGGAGGCACCGATCAACGTGCCGTTCTACCAGGCGAAGAAGGACATGCCGCTCTACGCTGAGGGTGAGCAGGTCCGCGATCACACCAAGGCCATCGACGGCGCGGACTGGTAAATACCACCACCGGGCGCGGCCAAGCGCCCGCCCGGTGCCCGCGTGGTTGACAGCCGCTTAGGCTTCGCGGTGAGCGTCGAGCACTTGCTCGTCCGCCGCGCTCAGCCCACCCGCCGCTCGGAGCTTCTCAATGAGCTCCGGGCGGCGTTGTTGTGTCCGCAGCAAGGCCTGCTCGCGGCGCCAGCGGTCAACGAGACCGTGATTGCCGCTGAAGAGCACCTCCGGGACATCCAACCCCCGCCACTGCCGTGGCTTGGTATAGGCGGGGCCTTCGAGCAGCCCGTCCTGGAAGCTGTCCTCCTCGTGGCTAGCCTGGTTACCGAGCACACCGGGAATCAACCGAACAACGGCCTCTGCCATGACGAGGACGGCGACCTCCCCGCCGATGAGCACATAGTCGCCGATGCTGACCTCCTCGACGCGGTAGTTGCGGGCAGCGTCGTCAACGACTCGCTGGTCGATGCCCTCGTAGCGGCCGCAAGCAAAGACGAGGTGCTCCTCCTTGGACCACCGGGCCGCCATCTCCTGCGTGAAGGGTGCGCCCGCGGGCGTGGGGACGACGACCACGGGGCCGCGCGGTGCGGTGTTACCGTCTCCGTCGCCGTCGTCCTTCGCTTCTCCCCCACCCGCCGGAGCAGGATCGTCGAGGGGTGCCAGCTTCTTGTGGGCCAGGGAGGTCTCGAGGTCGCGTGCGGTGGCTGCGGGTCCGGTGCCCGCGATGACGTCATCGAGGGCGGCCCCCCATACGCTGGGCTTCATCACCATGCCGGGCCCACCGCCATAGGGGGTGTCGTCGACGGACTTGTGGCGATCGGTAGCCCACTGCCGCAGGTCGTGCACACCAACCTCGAGGCGGCCGGATTCGATGGCCTTACCCAGCAGCGCGTGGCGCAGCGGGTCGAGGTACTCGGGGAAGATCGTGACAACGTCGAGTCTCATGCCAGCTCCAGCAGCCCTTCCGGTGGGGTGACGACGAGGGCCTCATTGTCGAGGTCCACGATGGGCACAATCGCCAGCTTGAACGGGATGAGGATCGTGGAGCCCGCGGTAGGCAGGTCCACATCTGCGTCCACGGCGACCTCGAGGGTGGCTCCGGCCGGGCCGTGGCTGACCCCGGTGACCTCGCCAATGTCCACGGGCTCGGGCTGCTCCCCCTCGTAGGCACGGCGATTGGCGGTATCGGCGTCCACGGCCCCGACGTTGAGCACCCGCAGGCCAATGAGCTCGTGGTCGTAGTAGCCGTCGTCGGAATCATCCTGCAGCGGCGCTGCCATGAACCGTGCCCCGCGCAGGGACTCGGCCTCGTCGCGGTCCCGGACCTCCTCGAAAGTGACGAGAAGGCGGTTCTGGTGACGGCGTAGACCGGCGACCGTGAGCTGGCGTTCTTTACCCGTTTGAACGGCGCGAAGCGCCTCGCCGATGGCGAAGCGCTCCGTCACGTGGTCGGTCGACGGATCCACCACGACCTCCCCCTTCACGCCGTGGGGCTTGATGACTCGACCAATCTGCAAATCTGGCATGCAGGCTATTAAATCACTCCCTGCGCCAGCATTGCATCTGCCACCTTGCGGAAGCCCGCGATGTTGGCGCCGATGATGTAATCGCCCTCGGCATCGAACTCTGCGGCCGCACGCTGGGCGGTGCGGAAGATGCGGTGCATGATGTCGCGGAGGCGCTTGTCCGTGTACTCGAAGGACCAGGAGTCACGGGAGGCGTTCTGCTGCATCTCCAGAGCGGAGGTCGCCACACCACCGGCGTTGGCGGCCTTGCCCGGGCCGAAGTGGATGCCGCGCTTGCGGAAGACGCTGATGGCTTCCGGGGTGCTCGGCATGTTCGCGCCCTCTGCCACGAAGCGGCAGCCGTTATCGGCCAGGATGACCGCGGAGTCGCCATCGAGCTCGTTTTGGGTGGCGCATGGAAGGGCGACGTCAGCCTCGACCTCCCAGATGTTGCCCTTCTCGTGGAAGGTCACGCCGTCGATGCGCTTGGCGTAGTCGGACACACGGCCGCGCTCGACCTCCTTGATCTGGTGCAGCAGCTCGAGATCCACGCCGTCTGGGGTGGAGACGTAGCCGGAGGAGTCGGAGAACGCCACGACGGTGGCGCCGAGTTCCTGAGCCTTCTCCATCGCGTAGATCGCGACATTGCCGGAGCCGGAAACGATGACGCGGGCGCCGTTGAGGCGCTCCTTCTCGGCCATCATCATTTCCTGGACGAAGTACACGGCACCGTAACCGGTGGCCTCCTTGCGGACCAGGGAGCCACCCCAGTTCAGGCCCTTGCCGGTCAGCACGCCGGACTCGTGGCGGTTGTTCATGCGGCGGAACTGGCCGAAGAGGTAGCCGATTTCGCGGCCACCGACGCCGATGTCGCCAGCCGGGACGTCCGTGTCCTTACCGATGTGGCGGTGCAGCTCGGTCATGAAGGACTGGCAGAAGCGCATGATCTCGTGATCGGAGCGGCCCTTCGGATCGAAGTCGGAACCGCCCTTACCGCCGCCGATCGGCAGACCGGTCAGGGAGTTCTTAAAGATCTGCTCGAAACCGAGGAACTTGATGATGCCCAGGTTCACCGAAGGGTGGAAACGCAGACCGCCCTTGTAAGGGCCCAGCACCGAGTTGAACTGCACGCGGAAGCCGCGGTTGACCTGCACCTTGCCGTTGTCGTCGATCCAGGGCACGCGGAAGATGATCTGGCGCTCTGGCTCGCACATGCGCTCGATGAGCCCATCCTGCGCGTAGTGCTCGTCCTTGTGCAGAACGTACTTCAGCGACTGCAGAACTTCTGCGACGGCCTGATGGAACTCCGGTTCGCCTGCATTTCGCTTCAGGATCTGTTCGTAGTACTGATTGACGGTCTTATCAACGTCCACCGGTTTCTCCTCTACGGATGCTAAATCTCACGTGATGTACATCATATTCCACTGCGTGGTCAGACCGAACACTGGGTCGGAGCTAAGCAACGCTGGTCACGATGCACCCGATCCCACAAGAACTTGTTGAACAATAATTATTTAATTGCCCAAGGTTTTGTGAGATCTTGATTACACCACTCGGGGCGCCTTTTTCGTCAATCGGAACGCGGAACCACCCCGCTGGGGGCACCCCTCACCTCGGGTGCCCCCGCCAGCCAACGATCAGATAAAGAACAGCGGGGAGCCACCACGCTTGTGCGCAGCGACTCCCCGTTATGAGGAAATCACACCCCAAAGGGGGCAATGATTACTCGGCGGAAGCCTCCTCGGACTCCTCTGCAGCCTCAGCCTCTTCCTCAGCCTTCTCAGCTGCCTCAGCCTCTGCCTTCTCGGCGGCCTCTGCCTCAGCAGCAGCCTTAGCCTCGGCCTCTTCCTTCGCCTTGCGACGCTTCTCGGTGATGGCCTCAGCGGTCGGCCCCTCGGCAGCCTCAGCCAGCGCCTCGTTGAAGATGTCCAGCTTGGACTTCTTCTCCGGCTGCGGCTTCACGGTGTTCTCGCCACCCTCGAGGCCCTTGGCCTTCTGCCAGTCACCGGTCAGCTTCAGCAGTGCCAGTGCGGTGTCGGTCGGCTGAGCGCCAACGCCGATCCAGTACTGAGCACGCTCGGAGTTGATGTCGATGACGGAAGGCTGGTTTGCCGGCTGGTAGATACCCAGGTTCTCGATGACGGCACCGCCGCGGCGGGCACGAGCGTCCTGGACGACCACGCGGTACTGCGGGGTGCGGATCTTACCAACGCGCTGAAGCTTGATCTTGACAGCCATGATGTGGCTCCTTTTCTGGTCACTGGGCAGTTCTTGTCGCTTCCCCTTGATGGGAAACCGGTTCAACCCTTGATGTTTATCCTGCGGGTGACTACCGGCCGACCGTGGTCGGGATCGGTATACCGCAGGGCGTTCGCATGGCATGGCCACAGCACAACCGCCGTAGCCACAACCCGAACCATATTAGCCATCTGCGCCAGGAAACCCAAACCCGGGAGTGCTATCGCTTAAGTTGCAGCGCTACTGCGCATCACCGGCGGGCTCGCCTTCCCGGCCGGCCCGCCACAGGTCCACCAGGCGCAGGCGGCGGTCAGCTTCCTGGGCGATCTGCTTATAGCGCCGAACCCAAGCGAATGTCATCACCGCGATGAGCAGCAGACCCATGTACCCCAACACCGGGTAGATCCAGCCGATCAGATTCTTGAAGCCCGCAAAGGAGAGCACGAAGCCCACCACCACTGTTCCCAGGTAATAGCGATAGAAATACTCCGGTCGGGAGGCGCTCATGCGGCGGGCCAGCGCGTAAAACATTCCGAGCGCGGTATTGAAAATCATCGCGTAAATGACGACCGCCATGATGTGCCCCAGAGCCGGGTGAATATGCACGATAAGGCTCAGCATCGGCAGGTCGTCGTGCCCCACCTCGCGGACCGCGAGGAACAGCGTGATGGTACTGATCGCCATCATCAGAGAAAGGATCACGCCTCCCAAGAACCCGCCTCGTCCCGCGAGCCTGGGGTTGAACATCTGCCCGCCGATGACGACCGCCATGGACACCGCGACCATCAGGTTGAATCCCACGTAGTTCACCGCGGCGATAGACCAGTGCGGCAGTGGGGAACCGATGGCCAGCGCCTCAGCGTCCAGCTCCGCGAGCGGCGGGTGGTCGACGAAGAAGATCACGTACAGGCTGGCCAGGCCGATGAAACCGAAGATGAAGGGAGTTGCAGCTCCGATCATCGTGGTCACCCGGTCGACGTCCAACCGGCCTGCGCCGAGGATCAGCAGCACCATGAGGACCCCGCCGATCCAGGTCTCCAGACCCCACTGCTGGTTCAGGTTGGAGCCGGCACCAGCGAACATAATGAAGCCGGTGGCGAACAGGGTCAGGCTCACTCCGATATCGAGCACTCGCGCAAGCACCGGGTGGGAGACGCGGTCGAAGACCTCGCCGTGCTCCTTGGCCTGGAAGTAGGAGGCCAGCTGCAGGATGATCAGCGCCATCGAGCAGACCACCAGGGCGGATAGGCCCACGCCCCACAGGCCGTCGAGGCCGAAGCCCACGAAGTACTGCATGACCTCCTGGCCAGAGGCGAACCCAGCGCCCACGATCACACCGACGAAGGCGAAGGCGATCTTTAACGTTTCACGAATCACCCGGTCATCATAAGCCGATACCGTGGGCACTATGTGTTTCCGAAACTCCAGCGAGGCCGCGGCACCCAGTGGCCATCACCCCCATGACGGCGCCACGGGTTCGCCGACGCTCGAATACAACTTCGCCCACCAGCTTCCGGAGCTCACCGCGCCTTATGAGCCTGCCACCCCACTACCTGGGGCACGGATCCTCGTGCTGAACGAACCCCTGGCAGCCGAGCTGGGCCTGAATGCTGACTGGCTCGGCTCCCCCGCTGGCGTGCAGTTTCTGCTCGGTCGCGGAACTGATTCCGAGGCTCGCCCAGTCGCCCAGTTCTACACCGGCCACCAGTTCGGCAGCTTCAACCCGCAGATGGGCGACGGGCGTGCCGTCCTGCTGGGTGAGCGTCGCACCCCCGACACCAAAAAACTGCTGGACCTTCACGTCAAGGGTGCGGGCACCACCGCGTACTCGCGTCTCGGCTCGGACGGCAAGGCGCCACTGACGGCAGCGTTGCGCGAGTTCCTGCTCAGTGAGTTTATGCATGCCGCGGGCGTTCCTACCGCCCGGAGCCTCGCGGTGCTCAGCACCGGCGAGGCGGTGCGTCGACACCGCACCGAGCCAGCAGCGGCCATCGTCCGGGTCGCCACCAGCCACCTAAGGGTCGGGACCTTTCAGGCAGCGCGCATGCGGGACCCGGAGAACGCCTCGGGCCTACTGAGGCGGGTGGCAGACATGGCAATCCAGCGCCACTTCCCTGAACTCGCCGAGCTTTCGGCCCCGGAGCGCTACCTGGAGCTGTACCGGCATGTCGCGGCAGCGCAGGCCCGGCTGATCGCGCAGTGGATGCGGCTCGGATTCGTCCACGGGGTGATGAACACGGATAACACCGCCATCGGTGGCTTCACGCTGGACTACGGCCCCGCGGCCTTCCTGGATCGCTTCGACCCGCAGGCCGTGTTCAGCTCGATCGACGCCCACGGCCGCTATGCCTTCGGCAATCAGCCTGCTATCGGTGGCTGGAACCTGGCACGCTTGGCCGAGGCGATGCTGCCGCTGCTCACCCCAGCGCCGGGCATGGACTCGGCCGAAGCGAATCGCAGCGCGGTGGCCGCGGCGCAAGACGTTCTGGATGAGTATTCGGCGATCTACCGGCACGCGCTCGATGCGGAATTCGCCGACGCACTCGGCCTCGACGCGCAGCAGCCTTCCCACCAACACGTGCTGAGCGAGTTCCAGGTGTTGGCCGAGGAGCATCAGCTCGATGTAGCGCAGGTCCTGCGCCAGCTCACCGACACCGATGCCAACCCGGCAGGGCTCGGTAGCCAAGCGTGGCACGACACGTGGTCAGCCAACGGCGCGCTGGGCGATAACCGCGCTGCACTGCGCGATCTCTCGCACTGGCGTGAGCAGTGGTCGGGTGCACAACCCGATAGAGAGCTCATGGCCCGCACCAACCCGGTGTATTACCCCCGCAACGCCCACGTCGAGGAGGCCCTGGCAGCGGCCCTCGGCGGCGACTACGCCCCCTTCGATCAGCTGTGGGACGCTCTGCGCGCCCCCTTCACCCGCCGCGTGGGCCTGGAGCGCTGGGAGAAGCCCACCCCCTCCCCAACGGGTTTCCGCACCGTGTGCGGCACCTAGCCGCCAGCCGCTAGCCGCCAGCAGGAAACACTGGCGGCACTCCCCAGCCGCGACGTGCTGACGCGGAGCGGGTGGAGGTTATTTCTTGCCTCCGCCGAACATCTTCTCCACATCGATGCCCTCCATGCCCGGGGGCAGCTGGTCCTGCAGCGCCTTGAGTTCCTTCATCGACGGCATTCCGCCACCCATGCCTGGCATCCCCGGCATCCCCGGCATGCCCTGACGGTTCATGCGCTGCGGGGAACGACGGTTCTTGTTACGGCCCTTCTTCCCCTTGCCCTTGCGGTGGTTCTTCTGCTTCTTCGTCGCAGAACGCCCACCGGGCATGCCGAACTGACCGGCCATGCGGCCCATCATCTTCTTCGCCTCGAAGAAGCGCTCGACCAGCTGGTTGACCTCGGAGACCTGGACGCCGGAACCGGCAGCAATGCGCTTGCGGCGGGAGGCGTTCAGGATCTTCGGGTCGTTGCGCTCCGCCGGGGTCATACCTCGGATGATGGCCTGAATGCGGTCCAGTTGCTTCTCGTCGACCATGTCCGCGAGCTGGGACATCTGGGAGCCGCCAGGCAGCATCTTCAGGATATTGCCGAGCGGACCCATCTTTCGGATCATCATCATCTGCTCGAGGAAGTCCTCCAGCGTCAGCTCGCCGGATGCCATGCGCTCGGCAGAGCTCATGGCCTTCTCCTGGTCCACGACCTGCTCGGCCTGCTCGATCAGGGTGAGGACGTCACCCATGCCCAGGATGCGGGAGGCCATGCGGTCCGGGTGGAAGACATCGAAATCCTCGAGCTTCTCACCCGTGGAGGCGAACAGAATCGGCTTGCCGGTGACCTCACGAATGGACAGTGCGGCACCACCGCGGGCGTCGCCGTCCAGCTTGGTCAAGACCACACCGGTGAAGTCAACGCCGTCGCGGAAGGCCTCGGCGGTCGTCACGGCGTCCTGACCAGTCATGGCGTCGATGACGAAGAGCACCTCGTCGGGCTCAACGGCGTCGCGGATGTTGCGCGCCTGCGTCATCAGCGTCTCGTCGATGCCGAGGCGGCCTGCGGTATCGATGATGACGATGTCGTGCTGGGTGCGGTAGGCCTCCTCGATACCCTTCTCGGCGACCTCGACCGGGTCGCCCGTGGAGGTGCCCATCTCGTGGTCGTGAGATTCCAGGCTGGTGCCCGGGTCCGGGGCGAAGGTGGTCACACCAGCGCGCTCACCGACGATCTGCAGCTGCTGCACCGCGCCCGGGCGCTGGAGGTCACAGGCCACCAGCATCGGGGTGTGGCCCTGCGTAGACAGGTAGCGGGCGAGCTTACCGGCCAGGGTGGTCTTACCCGCACCCTGCAGACCGGCGAGCATGATGACGGTCGGCGGGTGCTTGGCCAGGGTCAGGCGGCGCGTCTCGCCACCGAGGATCTCCTTGAGCTCCTCGTCGACGATCTTGATGACCTGCTGGGCCGGGTTCAGCGCCTCGGAGACGATGACGCCGTTGGCGCGCTCCTTGATGCGCTTGATGAAGGCGCGCACGACGGGCAGGGAGACGTCCGCCTCGAGCAGCGCGAGACGGATTTCGCGTGCGGTGGTGTTGATGTCCTGCTCAGTGAGGCGGCCCTTGCCACGCAGCCCCTTGAGGGCACCTGATAGCCGGTCTGAAAGTGACTCAAACACGTTCTCGTGTCTCCCTTAATACGATCGCTGAAAACGTCTCAACGCCCGGTCGGGGCGAACAACGTTAAGTAGTTATCCCTGCCACCTTAGCGCGGCGGGGGCGTTGTCCGGCAACGACCGGGCGTGTGAGAGTCAGTTGCGGGGCTACTCCCGCTGAGCGACCGCCGCATCGACGAGCGCGTGATAGGCCCGTTCGCGGTGGTGCGTCACATCGATGCCCGTGTTCTCCTCCTCGGCGCTAATTCGCCAGCCGAGGGTGTGCTTAAGGAGCAACGCGATCACGGCGGTGAGCACGGCACCAAAAGCAGCGGCAATGACGGCGATGAGTACCTGAACTGCGAGCAGCTTGACGCCGTCCATCCCACCACCGGTGAGCAGCCCGCGGTCGGTGGCGAACAAGCCTGGGGCGATGGTCCCCCACAACCCAGCGACGAGGTGCAGACCAACGACGTCCAGGGAATCGTCAAAGCCGAGGCGGTACTTCAGCGAGATGCTAAAAGAAGCCAGTACGCCGCCGACGACACCGGCGAGCATCGAGGTCAGCGGGGACATATCCCCCGCCCCCGGAGTGATGACGACCAGGCCGGCGACCACGCCGGAAGCCGTGCCCAGGGAGGTGACGTAGCCTGTTCGGATCTTTTCGCTGACCATCCATCCCAGCATCGCGGCACAAACCGCAACACAGGTGTTCAAGCAGGCCAGTGCCGCGCTGCCGTCGGCAGCCATAGCGGAGCCACCGTTAAAACCGAACCAACCAAACCACAGCAGTGCTGCACCCAGCATCACTAGTGGCAGGTTGTGCGGGGTATCCGGCTCCTTCATGAAACTCTGGGACTTGCCGATGATGAGTGCCAGCACGAGGCCAGCCACCCCGGCGTTGATGTGGATGACCGTGCCGCCTGCGAAGTCGATGGGGGCAATATTCGCGATAGTCTCGGAGCCTTCCACATGGGCCCCGAAGAGCCACGCGGACAGGCTGTTGGCTCCCTCGCCGAGGAGTCCGCCGCCCCAGACCATGTGGGCCATCGGCGCATAAACCAGGACGACCCATACTGCGGTGAAGATCAGCCAGGTGTGGATCTTCACCCTGTTGGCCAGCGAGCCGGAGATGATCGCGGTGGCGATCATGGCAAAGGTCATCTGAAACAGGACGTTGACGGCGTTCGGCATGCCGTGCGCGTCGATGAGAGGATTCCCGGAAGCGTCGAAGATACTGTGCGCGAGACCGAAGAACTCGGTCGGATTAGCGAAGATGCCGGCAATGGAGTGGGTGCCGTAGGCCATGGACCAGCCGCAGATCACGAACATCACGCCCGCGACGGCCATTGCCCCGAAGAACATCATCATCATGTTGATCGCGGACTTCTGGCGGGACATGCCGCCGTAGAACAACGCGAGTGCTGGGGTCATCAGCAGCACGAGGGCCGCGCTGATGAGCATCCAGGCTATATTGCCTGGTGAAGTGGCCAATTCTTGAGAAGCCATGGTTGGGAATCCTTAACAGTCGATACGATCAGGCGTCCATTTCTTTCAATCGACAAACCAGTTGCAAAGTGTTCTTGTAATCAGTTGATCGTGATTACAGAAAATAAATTTATCACTATGCGACAGCGCAAAAACAGAGAAAAATACGAAAAAAGCGGCAGAACCCGTTACGAGGTTCCGCCGCTAAAAGCCCCAAAACTGGGCTGAAAAGCTCTTTTTATCCCAGGAGCGCGTCCACGAAGCTCTCCACCTCAAATGGTGCGAGGTCGTCCGCTCCCTCGCCGAGGCCGACGAGCTTGACCGGCACGCCGAGCTCTTCCTGTACCTGGAAGACGATGCCGCCCTTAGCCGTGCCGTCCAGCTTGGTCAGCACCACACCAGTGATGTCCACGACATCGCGGAACACGCGGGCCTGCATCAGCCCGTTCTGCCCCACCGTGGCATCCAGCACGAGCAGCACCTCGTCCACGCGGGCGCGCTTCTCCACGACGCGCTTGACCTTGCCGAGCTGGTCCATCAGACCAACGGAGGTGTGCAGTCGACCTGCGGTATCCACGAGGACGACGTCCGCCTGCTCGTCCATGCCCTGGCTCACCGAGTCGAAGGCCACGGACGCCGGATCCGCGCCCTCCTTGCCGCGGACGGTGCGGGCGCCCACCCGGTTGCCCCAGGTCTCCAGCTGGTCGGCAGCGGCCGCGCGGAAGGTATCGGCAGCACCCAGCACCACGTGCTTGCCCATGCCGACGAGCACGCGGGAGAGCTTGCCGGTCGTGGTGGTCTTGCCCGTACCGTTCACGCCAACAACCATGATCACGCCCGGCTTGCCCTCATAAGGCATCGCCTTGATGGAGCGGTCCAGCTCCGGCTTGCCGGCCTCGATGAGCACCTCGCGCAGCATCGCGCGCGCCTGTTCCTCGCTCTCCACGCCTTGGGAGGCGATGCGCTCGCGCAGGGAGTCCACGACCTTCATCGTGGTGTCGGCACCAAGGTCCGCCATGAGCAGCGTGTCCTCGATTTCCTCCCAGGCATCCTCATCCAGGTCGCCTGCACTGAGAATGCCGAGCACGCCGCGACCGATGACGTTCTGGGACTTCGCCATGCGACCACGCAGCTTGCCCAGGCGCCCCTCAACTGGCGCGATCTCCTGGGTGCGGGCGGCCTCCTGCTTCTCTGCCGGGGTGGTGGCGTCCTCAACCGCGTCTACGGGCTCATCCTCAGCCGTTGTCGCAGCGACGGTCCCGTCGTCTTGTCCGGTTTCCTTCTCCGCGGCAGGCGCCTCCGGGGTCGCGGCCGGCGCAGCCGGGACGTCAGCCGGTGCGGTGGTCTCCTGTTTCGGGGCAGGCTCGGCCGTGACCGGCTTCTCGCTTCCAGCCTGCTCGCCCTGCGGCTCGTCGGCTGCCTTCTCCGCGACCGGCTTCTCCTGCTCGGCGGCAGGGGCTGCCGGGGCAGCGGGCGCTGCTGGTGGAACCGGCTTCTTTTCCTCGGGTGCGACGGATGCCGGCTCTTCCGGTTCGACCTTTTCCGCTTCGTCCTTCTCAGCCGCAGGCTGCTCTGGCTCAGCCTTCGCCGGTGCCGGCTTCTCAGAAGACTCCGCAGGAGCCTCGCCTCGCGGCTGAGCCTCCTTCTCCTTCTCGAAGGGAGCCGGGACGCTCACCCCGCCGATATCCATCGTCGGGCGGCCTGCATCCTCCGAGGTCGGCGCCGGGGATTCCCCGCCAGAGGTGAAGTTAAACCCACCCTTGGCCTGGTAGTCGCCCGAAGACGGTTTCTTCTCGATCTCCGGACTCTTCTCGAAGGAGATCTGCTTGGACTTGTTGCGGCGCAGGCCCGCCACCACGACGATCGCCACGATGGTGGCCAGCACCACCAGGCCAATGAGTACCCAGATGAAAACGTTCATAATCCCTAGTCTTTCAGATTTGGCCCGAACACACCGAGAACCATCGCATCGGCGAGGACCACATCGCCGGTCACGAGGTCTGGAACCAGCTGGGCCATCTTCGCCCAGCCCTCATAGGCCTGCGGCAGCTTGCCCAGGGTCGGCAGGTGGCCGTGCGCGTGCATGCGCGTGGCCAGTGCGAAGACCATGGAGATCACCGGCGCCAGTGCCCAGCGGTTCTGCGGATCATCGGTATCCACCCCGTCGAGGCGCTCGAAACGCACCCGCGCGGACAGGTACAGCTGGCGGTTCGCGGACTTGATCCGGCGCAGCACCGCCACCGCCGTCGTCATCAATGTCGGATCCCCGAGAAGCTCGGAAAGCGCCACACGGTGGGTGAAGGTATCGAATACGGCGATGAGTCGGCTGTTCTCGTCCGAAATCGCACCCGGGACCAGACCGGCGTCGCCGAAGAACATGGCGAGCACTGCCTTCTGCTGATCCTCGTTCATGTGCGCGATCTGGACGGTGGTGGCGTCGATGCAGGAGTTCTCCAGGGATCGGTCGTGCCCCATCTCCAGGGTCTTGACGGCCCCCTCACCGGCGGTGGCTGCCAGCTGCTTCTTCAGCGCCTTGATGCTCGGCAGCTGCTCGGCGTCATCCTCGTCCAGCCGCGCGATCGCGCCCAGGATGTCCAGGGCGTGGATCCATGGGGTGCCGATCTCGTCCCGTTTCTGCTCCGCGGGGCTCATCAGCTCCTCCTGGGTGACGTCGAAGGAGGAATGCACCAGGCCGGAGGCGATGAACTGCGCCGGGCGATCCGCGGTGGCGACCAGAGATCGCCCCATCGCGTGCACCGACGCGCGCGCATCGTGGGTCAGCGCCTCGCGCACCCGCTGAGAGAGCGCAGGCGGCACCTGGGCGCGCTTCTGCAGCCAACCGGCCTGCACGTCCCACAGGGTCGGCAGAATCTCCGGGTCAGACGGGGCCTGCTCGGCCTGACCGACAAGGAAAGCAGACAGGTGCGACCACGGGGTGTCCTCCCCTCGCCCGAAGTAGCCCTCGGCCTCGACGGTCTGCGCGCGCTCGCCCGGGCCGGAGGGGGGACGGAGGAAGGAGAAACGATCCGGGGCGAACAGCTGAACGGCGAGCGGACCGGCGTCCTGCAGTTCGGCGGGAAGCTCGACAGGTTCACCCGTGGCACCGATGGTGACGGTACGGGCGGGCTGCCACGGTGCCGTGACGGGCCAGACCCACGCACTCCAGCAGCCGAGGTCGGGGGCGTCAGCATCCGCGCCCGTGTCGAAGACGAGCGAACCGTCGGCGTAGGACACATTCCAGGTCGGTGCCGGGACGATGTTCGCCAGTCGGACGGAGACGCGGCGGCGGGCCACGGAGTCGATGAACTCCAGCTCGAAGCTGCCCTGCGACAGCACGGCGAGGGAGGACGCTGCGGCGGCGAACTCTGCGGACCAGGTGATGTTGTCCTCCGTCTCCAGCTTCAGCGTGCGCACCGGGGCGCCGTGGCGGTCGCGGATGACAAGGCTCGGACGCTCGAGCGGCTGGTCCAGGGGGCTGCCGGGGCGGACGCGGAATTTGGTGTCCTGGTCCAGCCAGGAGGAGCTGGTGCGCACGGCTTCCGTGCGCCACATCGGCTCCTCGCCACGCAGCGTGAGCTGGTAGCGCAGCCGTGGTGGGTGCACCACAACCGGTAGCGCGTCGCCGGCATCGGTTTCCACGACCGTGGTGACGTACTTCTGATCGGGGCCGACGGTGGCTTTCACCCGGCGGGAGAAGGGCTTCTCACCGGCGAGCAGCTTCACCGTGGTTGGGCTGAGGCCCCCGGCCTGCGGCAGCCGGGTCAGTGCGGAGGGACCATCGATTTCGACGTCGGTGCTGAGCCCCTCGACCAGTCCGTACTCGTGCCGGAAGGACTCGTTACGCGGTCCACGCAGGCGCACCAGGTACTCGCCCGCCCATGGGCTGTCATAAGCCTCCGGGTCGAAGACCTCGAAGGACCCGCCCTCCGGCGGAACCTCAAGGGGTTCCTCATCGGCGACCGTGTCGCCGTACTCGCCGGGGCCCGCGTAGGCACCGATCGTCAAGAACCAGGTCTCGACCGCTCCCGACTGGGTCGGCGGGAACTCCACGAGCAGGGACTCGGAGAGAATCGGGCGACCAGACTGGGTGCGTAGCCCCGGGACGGGCTGACCCGGCTCGACAAACCGCACACGCTGCCGCGGGTCGACGGCGCGCACGCTCCCGATCGACGGACGGCGCTCCCCCGGGCGCTCAAGATGCAGCGAGAGAGCTTCGGAGAGATCGAGCAGGCGGATTGTCCAGCCTTCCCAGGCCTTGACCTCGTGCTCCTCAAGTACCGGGATCTCCTGGTCGCTCACCGGGTCCACCGCGCGAGCGTCGGAGGGGCAGACCACCCACACCGCAGCGTGGTGCAGGGTGGCCATCTCCGTCAGGTCGCCGCCGCGCTCGGTGAAGATCAGGCTGGGATTATCCGTGCTGACCATGGAAACCTGCCACTGCTCTCGGGAGGCAACGTTGCGCACCCAAATCTCACGCAGGGGCCGGCGCACCGGAATGTCGAAAATCTCGCTGGTCTTCGCTCCCGGGCGGTCCGCCTTGCTGGTGATGAATGCGGACGGGCTGCCGTCGAAGTCCAGGCGCCAACGCACCTCATCGGGGTTGGTGAAGTGGCTATCTGCCAGCTCCTGCTCCGGCAGGCGCAGCAGCACCCTGCGGCGCAGCACATCGAGGCGCAGGCGCGGTCGATCCTCCGCGTGGGCCACGCCCACCGTGTAGCGGCGATCCACGGTGCCGATGGGGCGCTCCCGCAGCTCCGCCGCGATCTCCTCGGCGACCAGCGGGAAGACGGAGTTCTTCTGCAGCACGCGGTGCCACTGCCCTTCCACGGCCCCCTGGTGCACCACCCGGACGACCGGCTCAATCAACTTTTGAGCCAGCTCAGGGGAGGTCGCGCACAGCGGCCCTAATTGCAGTCGCTGGGTCGCAAGCTCAGCGACGACCGCCGCTGCCTCCTCGCTCAAGTCCTCGGCAGCCTCTCCCGACATGCGGCGGGTATCGATCAGCTCGATGAGCTCCGGTGTCCAGTCGCTGGCGATGCCAACGTGCCCGAAGAGCCGCCCCATCTCACCGTCCGGACCGCCGGCGAGGTCATCCATCGGGTCCAGCCCAGCCGCCTGCAGAATCTCCGCGAAATGGCCTTCGATGAGCGCCACCCGATCCTCGGTGGACTCCAGGCCGAGCCCGGCCCAGAATTCGGCGGCCACCTGGGGAACCTCGTTGAGCTTCGCGGCGCGCGAGATCAGCACCGCGGCGGTCAGCGCCGGGCAGGTCTGCAACAGCGCGGCATCGTCCGCGCCGGCAGCGATCTGGCGGCCTAGAAAGGTGCCATAGAAGCGGGTGAGTCGCTCGAGTTCATCACCATTGATGTCCAACTCCACAAAAAGCTGGACGTCCTTGAGCTTCGTCGCGAGTTCCGCCTCGGCGCTGGAGGCCCAGGCAAGGAGCGTGTCATTCAGGTCTGCAATCGGGCTGGTAGTCACGTCCGCCAATCCTAGCCTCTGGCCCGGCGGCGATCCCGCGCGCCCCAGCCGGCTCCCCCGGTGTGCGGGCTGGCCTGGGCTAACTGGCTTCCAATGGCTTCATGCGCTGCGAAATAACGCGCGTCACGCCGTCCCCGCGCATGGTTACGCCGTAGAGAACGTTGGCCACATCCATCGTCGGTTTCTGGTGCGTGATCACGATCAGCTGGGAGTCCTTCCGCAGCTCCTCGAACAGCGCGATCAGGCGACGCAGATTGACGTCGTCCAAAGCGGCCTCGACCTCGTCCATGACGTAGAAGGGGCTAGGTCGCGCACGGAAGATGGCGACGAGTAGGGCCAGCGCGGTCAGCGACTTCTCACCGCCGGAGAGCAAGCTCAACCGCTTGACCTTCTTGCCCGGCGGGCGGGCCTCCACCTCGATGCCGGTGGTGAGCATGTCTTCCGGGTCGGTCAGCACGAGGCGGCCGGATCCGCCCGGGAAGAGGGTCTCGAAGACCTTGGGGAACTGCTCCTCCACGTCGTGCCAGGCGTCCACGAAGAGGGTGAGGATGGTGTTGTCCACGTCCTTGATGACCCCGTTGAGGTCCTCGCGGGCGCGCTGGACGTCGTCGAGCTGGCTGGCAAGGAAGGAATAGCGCTCCTCCAGCGCCTTGTACTCCTCCAGAGCCAAGGGGTTGACCTTGCCGAGAGAGTTCAGGTCTTTCTCCGCCTGCTTGAGCTCCTTACGGGCTGTGGCCTGGTCGAAATCCTCCGGAAGCTCGACGGCCAGCAGCTGCTCGGGAGTCATGGTGAGCTGCTCCATCGCGGATTCCGCGGCCTGCTCGAGTTTGAGCTGTGCCTGGTTGCGTTTCAGCTCCGCCTCGTGCGCCCGCTGGGTGACCGCCCCGAGCTGGCTGTTGTACTTATTGACCTCAGCCTTTTGCTGGCGCATGCGTTCCTGCCATTGGCGGTGTGCCTGCTCGGTCAGGGTGCGGGACTCCTGGGCACGATGGAGCGCATCAGCAATGCGCTGGCCGACCCGTTCGGCCTGTTCCTGCACGATGAGCGCGGCCTGACGCTTAGCTTCGCGGCGGGCCCGCGCGATCTCGTGCTGTTTGCGCGAGGCCTCCTCCTGGCGAGCCTGGCGCCGCAGGTTTTCCGCCTTGCCGCGGGTGGCGGCGGCGCGTTCCTCCGCGGTGCGCAGCTGCAGACGCGCGTCCATCTCCATGGCTTTCGCCTGCGTGAGTTCCTGGGCCGTGCGGTCGCGCTGCGCGGTGGAAGGCTCCTCTTGTTCTTCCGGCTCCTGCACGCGCGAGAGTCGGTCCCGAACCTCGGCGAGTTCCTCATCAGCCTGCCGCGCCCGCTCCTCGGCCTGGTTGCGTTGGACGGTGGCGCGCTCGACGCTGCGGCGCGCCGATTCCTCCGCGTTCTCCGCCGCCTTGAAGCGATGCTGGGCCGCCTGGACGCGTGCCCGTTGTTCCTGGATGGCGGCCTTGGCGCTGCTGGCAGCGGCGCGGCGCTCGGCGGTGGTTTCCAGCGCAGCGTCGAGGCTTGCCTTCAGGTCAGCGAGCTGTTCCTTCTTCTCGGCGACGTCCGTACTGGCCTGGTCAATCTTCGCAGCAAGCTCCACCGCTGGGGTGGCTCCCCCGCGGCCGGCCGCGAACCAACCGGGACCGAAGAGGCTGCCGGCTTTGGTCACTGCCCGCAGCCTGGTGTCGGCGGCCACGACGCGGCGAGCCTCAGCGGCGTCTGCCACGGCGACCACGTCGACGAGCATCGCGTTCAGCGCGGCGGCGACCTTATGGCTGGGTTCGATGACGTCGAGCAGCCACTGCCCCGCGGGCAGGGAAGCATCGAGGCGCCAGCCGGCCGTCTCCTTGGTTTCGGAGCCGGATTCGATGACGAGGGCGCGGCCTTCATCGCTGCCCTCGAGTGCGCTGAGTACGGCGTCGTCCGATGCAGTCACCACCCCAGTGGGCGCGATCGCGCCTAGGACGGCGGCCACCGCAGCGGACCAGTCGCCGGTGATCGTGATGTTCTCCGCCAGGGTGCTCACCGCATGCCCCTGCTCCTCGGCGGCGGAGGTCGCTCGGGCGGCGCCGTCGGTGGGGCGGAGCCGCTCCTGCCAGCCGGTGATGGTGGCCTCCAGGCCGGCGATCTCGCGTTCCAGCGCGCGTTCCTGGTTGCGTAGCTCCTCTGCGCGCTGCTCGACGGTCTGCACCTCGCGGGCGAGCTGCTCTGCGGTTGCGCGGAGTTCCTCGCCCCCGCCTTCGATATCCGCCAGCGCGTCGGCGGCTTCCGCGAGTTCCTCACTGAGGTTTTCTAGCTCCTCGGTGTGCTCGCCCACAGCGTCCTCGCTGCGCTCCACCTCGGCTTGTGCGTTAGCCAACCGCTCGCTGGCTGCCTCCTGGCGGGAGAGCAGCCGCACCACGCCCTCACGCCGGTCCGCGATGGCCCGGACCTGGGCGAGGTGCTCGTTTTCTGCCTGCCGGGCGGCGTCCTGAGCCTCGGCGACGGTCTCCCTGATGCCCTCGAGTTTCTCCTGGACAATCTCGACGGCCTCGTCGAGCTCCTCTTGTTCGGCATCGGCCCGCTCGGCGCGCTCCAGCAGATGAGCCGGGTCCGGCCCCAGCCAGGCAGTCTCTTCGCTGGCCTGAGCGCGATCGGCCGCGATGCGCAGAGAGGCGGAGTTCTTCTCCGCGACCGCAGAGAGCCGGTACCAGAGGGTGCGGGCAGACTCCGCGTCCTCCAACGCGGTGCGCAGCTCTTCCTCCACCTCGGCGAGCTCTCCGGAGTGCTCTTCGAGCTGCTCGGTGAGATACTCGCGTTCCTCGATGAGCCGCTCGGCCTCGGCGTTGGCCTCGTGGAGGTTCTCCGACAGAGTGCGGACGTGGTGGGCGGCCAGCACCGTGCGACGGTCCCGGATGGTGGCCTGCACGGTGGACGCCCGCTGCGCGGCGTCGGCCTGTCGGGCCAGGGGCCCCAGCTGGCGGTGCAGCTCGTCAGTCAGGTCCTGGAGGCGATCCAGGTTGGCCTGCATGCCCACCAGTTTGCGCTGCGCCTTCTCCTTGCGGCGCCGGTGCTTCAGCACGCCCGCGGCCTCCTCGATGAAGGCGCGGCGCTCCTCGGGCTTGGACTCCAGGATTTGGGAGAGTCTGCCCTGACCGACGATGACGTGCATCTCGCGGCCGATGCCCGAGTCGCTCAGCAGCTCCTGAATATCCATGAGCCGGGCTTTGGCGCCGTTGATCTCGTATTCGCTGGCCCCGTCGCGGAACATGCGGCGGGTGACCGCGACCTCGGAGTACTCGATTGGCAGCTTGCCGTCGGAGTTGTCGATGACGAGGGTGACCTCCGCCCGCCCCAGCGGTTTGCGGTCACCGGCACCGGCGAAGATGACGTCCTCCATCTTGCCGCCGCGCAGGGTCTTCGCCCCCTGCTCCCCCATCACCCATGCCAGGGCATCGACGACATTGGACTTACCCGAGCCGTTGGGGCCGACGACCGCGCAGATTCCCGGCTCGAGTTTCAGGGTCGTCGAAGACGCAAAGGACTTGAATCCTTTGAGGGTCAACGACTTGAGGTGCATGCGGTTATCTTATCGTTGCGTGCGGACAAGCTCTAAGCACAGGCTCGCGCGTTAGCGACGCTCGAAGCCGACCGCACCCTTGGGTTCGCCCCACAGCTCGACGACCGTGGTGACCTGACCCGGGCGCTGCGGGTTCGTCAACGCGCCGGGTTGGAGCCGGTCGAGCAATTCTTCGGCCAGGTGCCGCGCCCCCTCCGCGACAACAAGCACCCGCCCGTCCGAGTAGTTGGTAGCCGAGCCTGCCAGCCCCAGGGCCTTGGCCTGGCCGGCGACCCACCAGCGAAAGCCCACGCCCTGGACGTGGCCGTGGCACCAGGCGGTGAGGCGGACCTGTGGTTGCTCAGTCACTTCCGTTTCTCCTTAGCTCGCCGTATTCCGGGCGCAGTCTTCTCGTCGCTTTTAGGTGAACTCGCGCAGGGAGCGGCGCTGGAGCCAACCGCGGCGGGTCGCCGAGTCGGAACCGTCCCAGACCTCGACGTTCTTCGCCTCAGGCAGCATATCCCGGTGGAAGACCGGGTCCAGACCCTGCTTGCGCTGATCGTTGAAGTTCTTCAGCAGCTTGAAGACGATGCCACCCAGCGGGACGATCGCGATGATGTTGATGATCGCCATGGTGCCAGCCATCGTGTCGCCCAGCGCCCACACCAGCGGCAGGGAGCCGAAGGCTCCGAAGAAGACGAAAGCGATCACGCCGAGGCGGAAGATCGTCATAACCTTCTTCGACTCGGAGAGGTACTCGATATTGGCCTGGGCCAGGTAGACATTGCCGATGACCGAGGAGAAGGCCAGGAAGAAGAGGATGAAGGTAATGAAGTGCGCACCCCACGCGCCAACCGAGTCGGCGAGCGCGGCCTGAGTCAGGGACACGCCCTGAATGTCGTCGCGGCCGTAGGCCACGGCAGGACCCAGCAGCACCACAAAAGCCGTGATGGTACAGACAACGAGGGTATCGAAATACACACCGAGGGTCTGGACGAGGCCCTGCTTGACCGGGTGGGAGACGGTCGCGGTCGCGGCGGCGTTCGGCGCGGAGCCCTGGCCGGCCTCGTTGGAGAACAGTCCGCGACGCATGCCGATGCCGAAGGCCATGCCGATGCCCGCGCCCGCGACCTGCTTAATACCGAGGGCGTGGCCGACGATGAGCCCGATCATGCCGGGCACCTCGCCGAGGTTCATGAGCACGACGATGAGGCCCACGATGATGTAGGCCACGGCCATCAGGGGCACGACGATCTGCGTCACGCTGGCGATGCGGGTGACACCGCCGAAGATGACGAGCGCGGTCAGGGAGGCGACGACGACCGCGACGATCAACTTGAGGGTCATGGAGTCACTGTTGAGGGACACACCCACCGCGTCGACGATGGAATTCGTCTGAATCGCGTTGTAGACGAAGCCGTAGGTGAAGGACAGCGCTACGGCGAAGATGACGGCGAGCGGCTTCCAGCCTAGGCCGCGGGTCATGTAGAAGGCCGGGCCACCGTGATAATGGCCGTCGGCGTCGCGGGACTTCCACAGCTGAGCCAGGGTGGATTCCACGAAGGCGGTGGCGCCACCGACGATGGCGATCATCCACATCCAGAAGACCGCGCCCGGCCCACCGATGGAGATCGCCAGCGCCACGCCGGCGATGTTGCCGGTCCCCACACGGGAGGCGGCGGAAATCGTGAAGGCCTTGAAGGCCGAGATGCCGACGCGCTCGCCATCCTTGATCTCGTTGCCCTGCTCGTCGCGAGCGACCGGCGGCTTCTCCGCGACGGCTTTCAACATCGCGGGCAGCAGGCGGACCTGGACGAAAAGGGTACGCAAGCCGAAGTAGATGCCCGCGCCGATCAACAGCCACGGGATGATGTTCCAGATGACACCGTTGATCGAGCCATCAACGAGCTCAGTGAGTTTTTCCATAGGGGCATTGTAGAGCTCCGCCACCAATTCTTGGAATAGCCTGCCCGCTACCCAGCCCCGTTCTGAACGCTAGCTGGGCTGACACTGCGGGCAGAAGTGCGAGGAGCGGTTCGTCCACTGCACCCGAACGATCGGTTCCCCGCAGCGGGGGCACGGCTTCCCAGTCCTGCCGTAGGCGTTGAGCGAGCGGGAAAAATAACCGCTCGCGCCGTTGACGTTGACGTAGAGAGAGTCGAAGCTGGTCCCGCCCTGGGCGAGCGCCCGGCGCATCACCGCCTCGGCCTGCTCCAATACAGCCACGGCATCGCGCTGGCGCATACCCCGGGTGCGTCGGCCGGGAGCAACGCCTGCTGCCCACAGCGCCTCGTCGGCGTAAATGTTTCCGATGCCGGAGACCAGCGTTTGGTCCAGGAGTGCGCGCTTCACGTCGGTCTTCTTCGCCCGGAGGCGCCGCGCCACGACCACCGGGTCGAAGACCGCCTCGAAGGGGTCAGGGGCGATGTGCGCGACCGGCACCGGCACCCCCGTAAAGCCCCCGTGCGGGTCTGTCACGACGGGTGTGACCTGCCACTGGCCAAAGGTGCGCTGGTCCACGAAACTCAGCACCAGCTCCTTGACCCCCACGTCGACGCGCGCGCGAATCCGGACGTGCGTGGTGGGCAGAGCCGTATCGGCAGCTTCGTGGATCAGCATCTGCCCGCTCATCCCGAGGTGGACGAACAGCGCGTGGCCACTATCCAGCACGAGCCACATGTACTTGCCCCGGCGCTCGAAGGACTGGATGCGGGCGCCGTCCAGAAGCGAGACGAGTTCCGCTGCCCCGCCGGGCTGGGCGCGAACGGCGCGGGGGTGACGGACGTCGACGTCGTGAATAACACCACCGCGGAGGTGCTCTTCCAACCCGCGGCGGACGACCTCCACCTCAGGCAGCTCAGGCACGGTTGCCGAGTTCCTCCACCATGGCGCGAGCCGCCTGGTGCTCCGCTTCCTTCTTCGTACGCCCCTGGCCGCGAGTGCGCTCCTTGCCATCCAGCAGGAGCGTGGCGAAGAAGACCTTGTCGTGCTCCGGCCCGGAGGAGGTGACCTCGTATTCCGGCATCGGCAGATCGTGTTCGCGCAGATGCTCCTGCACGGTGGTCTTCCAGTCCATGGTGAGCCCCACGGTCGGGGCCTTGTCGATCATGGACTTAAACAGCCGCAACACGGTCGCCTTCGCAACAGCGAAGCCATGCTCCAGGTAGATCGCGCCGAGAATTGCCTCGACGGTGTCCGCGAGGATCGAGTCCTTATCCTGCCCGTCGGTCTTCATCTCGCCGCGGCCGAGCAGGATATATTCCCCCAGCCCGAGGCTGCGGGCCAGCCCCGCGAGGGCATACATATTCACCACACCCGCGCGCATCTTGGAGATATCGGACTCACTACGCTGCGGGAACTGTGTGTACAGCTGCTCGGCGACCGAGAGCCCGAGCACCGCGTCGCCGAGGAACTCGAGGCGCTCGTTATTCGGCACATTGTCGTTCTCGTGCGCGAAGGAACGGTGTGTGAGCGCCAGCCGCAACATCTCATCGGAAAGGTCAATCCCCCATGCCTGAAGCAGCGGGGCGTGGTCGTGCTTGGAGTATGCGGCGCGAAGTGCTGCCTCGCCGGTGAGTCTACGCTTGCGAGCCATCGTCACCCCCGGCCAGCTGGGATTTAATGGCGGACAGGCCGGCCCAGCGCGGGTCGACCTTCTCCTCTTCCGCTTCTTCCTCGGAAATGCCGTCTGGCTCTGGGACGTTGGTCTCGCACTCGAGGCCGTAATCAGCGCAGACGGGGTTGAACGGGGCGTTGAGCCCGGCTTCGTTGAGCACCGTCTGCGTCAGGTCGATGCGGTCGTCCTCAACCAGCGGCGGCAGCTCGTCGCCCTCCTCGTCGGAATCCTCGTCCTCGGTGGTGATGAAGTCAGCAGACGTGCCGAAGACCTGGTCGACCTTGATGCTGAGGTCCGTCGTGAAGCGGCGGAGACAGCGACCGCACTCGACGTTGGCCTGCCCGCTGACCGTCCCCTGGGCCATGATGGCCTCGCCCAGGTTGGTGAGGATCAAGTCGATATCAACGCTGGTGCCGGGGGCGATTCCGAACATTTCCCCGCCGAGGTTGTGCGGGGTTTCACCGGTGGTGTGAACGTGCTCCGGGCCACCTTGCTGGCCGAGGATGTCCTGAACATCGAGGATGAAGGGGTTGCTCATACCCCTTTTGTACCCGCTTTAGCCTCCCCGCCGCCATTTGGGACGACGCCCTGTTCGCTTCGTCCCGCGCGTTGAGCCCGAGGTTTAGCCCTCGTAGCTGTGGTCCCCGTAGTTGGAGTCGCTGCGCAGTCCGGAGACGCCAGCCCCCTTGCGCAGTGCGGCGCGGTCGCGGCCCACGCTGCGCAGGGTTGCCGAGAGGGATTCCTCGAACTCCGCGAGGGTGGAATCCACGTAGCGGTCGCACTCGTTGCGCAGGCGGTCGGAGTCCGCGTGGGCGGATTGCACGATGCGCTGGGACTCCGCCTCGGCGTTGCGGACAACCTCGGATTCGGAGACAAGGCGCTGCTGCTCGGCGATGCCCTCGTCCACGGAGCGCTGGTAGGAATCGTTGCCGGCCTTGATGAGGCGGTCGGATTCCGCGGCGGCGCGGGAGGTGACGTGGTCGTATTCGTTGCGGGCCTCGGTAACCAGGCGGTCAGCTTCGTCCTCAGCCTGGGCGACCGTGGTGGTGGCACGCTCTTCGGCGTCGCGCACCATCGCCTCCGCGCGGGCGTGTGCCTCCTCAAGAATCCGGTCGCGCTCGGCTTCAGCGTCGGCGACCATGCCGTCGGCGCGATCCTCAGCGTCGTGGAGGATCTTGTCGCGGTGGTCGAGGACGTCCTGGGCGTCGTCCATCTCGATGGGAATGGCGTTACGCATCTCGTCGAGGATGTCGAGCACCTCGCGGCGCGGCACCATGCAATTGGATGTCATGGGCACGCTATAAGCCTGCTCCACCATGTGCTGGAGATCGTCCATGCCTTGGAAGGTTTTGTACATGCTCACCACTATTCCATGTTCCAGGGCATCACTCGCGGAGAAACACACCGGTCACAGGAATTAACAATTTTTTCTTTCGCTGGAGTCGGTGGTCACGGAGCTTTAGGACTCGGCGAACTTCGCCTTCACTGCCTCAGCCACGGGCTCCGGCAGCAGCCCAGAGACATCCCCGCCGTACTTCGCGACTTCCTTGCAGAGGGTGGAGGACACGTAACCGTACTCCGGGCTCGTGAGCAGGAAGTAGGTATCCGCCCCCGAGAGTCGCTGGTTCATCTGAGCCATCGGCAGCTCATACTCGTAGTCCAGGGAGCTGCGCAGCCCCTTAACGAGTGCGGAGATGTTGTTCTCGGTGAGGTAGTCCACCAGCAGGCGGTCCCACGTGTCGATCCGAATGTTCTTCGGACGCCGCTCCTCCGGCAGGTCCGCGATGGCTGCCTCGATGAGTGCCACCCGCTCCTGCTCATTGAACAGCCCGTTCTTGTTGGGGTTATAGGTCACCAACACGATGACCTCATCCCACTGGGCCGCAGCGCGCGTGAAGATGTCGAGGTGACCGTTCGTCACCGGGTCAAAAGATCCTGGGCAGACTACTCGCATGGTGTCTTAGTGTAGCGCTGGCCGCCCCGCCGGGCACCCGCCGCTCCCCTCCCCTTTTATGCAAATTGCTTCAGCCCCGCCAGATCGCCATATCGAAGCGCGCGATGCCAAAGGTGCGCTTCTTCACCTTCTGACCCGTCGGCTCGAATCCTTCAGGCCATGCGGTCTCCGGGCTCTTGCTGTTTCTTTCGACGACGACGACGGCGTCCTGCGCCAGCGCCGGGATCAGGGCTGCCAGCATGTCCGCCACCGCGTCGTCGGCCAGTTCATAGGGTGGGTCGGCAAGCACCATCGTGTAGTGCTGCTTCGGCGCGGTCGCCAGGAAGGTCATGGCTTTGGCGTGAACCACGTGGGTGTTCGGATGCCCCACCGTCGCGATATTCCGTTTGATGGTGCTTACCGCCCCGTCGAGCGCCTCGACGAGCGTGACATCCGCCGCGCCCCGGGAGGCGGCCTCGAGCCCCAATGCCCCGGAGCCGGCATAAAGGTCGAGGACAACCTCCCCGGCTAGCCCGAAGCGGGCCTCCAGGGAGGAGAACAACCCTTCGCGGGCCCGGTCGGAGGTCGGCCGAGTGACCTGCTTGGGGATCTTGATGCTGCGGCCTCCCGCCTGTCCGGCGATGATGCGGCTCATTAGTCCTTGGCTCTCCTTGTTCCTCTACACACCTGGCGCCTACCCAATGACCGCGCTGTATGGCCCTGTGGGCTAGCCGCGCTGGATATACGCCTGGTCTTCCAACTCAATGTCCGCGACGAGTCGCCGGGCTAGCTCTTCCTGCTTCGCCACCAGCTCCTGGGCGTAATCCTTGGCCCGCATGATGATCTCACCATCGCTTGCGAGGTTCAGCAGGCTCGCTCGGCGGGAGCCGGCCCCGGATTGGTCGTCGCCGAGGATATCTCCCTCGGTTCGCTGCTCGAGGTCCAGCTCGGCCAGCGCGAAGCCGTCGGTCGTCGCCGCGACCGCCTCAAGTCTGTCATAGCTGGCAGACCCCGGCAGTGTGGTGGTGTGCAACATGCACCAGCCATCGGCCGAGCCTCGGCCGATGCGGCCGCGCAGCTGGTGCAACTGGGAAACCCCGAAGTTTTCGGCATCAATGATCACCATCACCGTCGCGTTCGGGACGTCCACCCCGACCTCGATGACGGTGGTCGCGACCAGCACATCCGTCCGTCCCTCCGCGAAACCCGCCATCGCGGCGGCCTTCTCCTCGGGCGCCATCTTGCCGTGCAGCACATCCACCGTGCAGTGCGCCAACGGGCCCGACGCCAGCTTCTCCGCCCAGGCCAGAACCCCGTCCTCGCCCTCGATGCGCGGCACCACGACGAAAGCCTGGTGACCGGCGGCGACGTCCTCGGAAATTCGCTGCCACATGCGGTCCACCCACGCGCGGCGACCGGCCTGGACGACGGCGGTGCGCACCTCACCGCGTCCACTCGGCAGCCCAGGCAGGACGATGGGTTCGAGATCACCGAACATCGTCATCGCGACGCTGCGGGGGATCGGTGTGGCCGTCATGACCAGCATGTGCGGGGTCTTGCCTGTCGCGGCCTTGTTCTTCAAATAGTCGCGCTGCCGCACGCCGAAGCGGTGCTGCTCGTCGACGACCACGAGCCCCAGGTTGAAGAACTCCACCGAATCCTGGATCAGCGCGTGCGTGCCGACCACGATGTGTGCCTGGCCACTGACGATGTCCAGCAGGGCTCGGCGGCGTACCTCAGAGTTCTGGCTGCCGGTGAGAACCGTGATGGTAATCGGGAGCCCCTCGACCAGGCGTGTCAAGGTCTGCGCGTGCTGCACCGCCAGCACCTCCGTCGGGGCAATGAAGGCGCACTGCAAGCCAGCATCCGCGGCCGCCACCATCGCGAGTGCTGCGATCAGGGTCTTACCGCTGCCGACGTCGCCTTGGAGCATGAGGTTCGCCGGCACCGTGGAATCGAGCGCTTCGGCGACCCGGTCCCACGCGGTCGTCTGCCCCTCGCTCAGCCGATAGGGCAGGCTGTGGATGAAGGAGGCCAGCAGCTCGGAGTGCAGCGCATCCACCCGCGGCGAGGTGCGCCGCGTGGAGTCCGCCGCCCGCAGCGCCATGACGAGCTGCAGCTCCAGGGCCTCATTAAACTTCAAACGTTCGATCGCAGCGCCCGGCCCCTCCTCTGGTGGCTGGTGAATGCCTCGTAGGGCCGCATCGAAATGGATCAGCGGCGCACCGTCAGCTCCGGTCGGCCACGCAGGCACCGATTCGGCGCCGTCCACGCTCGTCCCCGCCGCGGTGGGATCCGGCAGCATCTCCGGGATCGTCTCACCCCCTGGCGTCGGCGCGAGTGGGCCGCGAAGGATCTGGTCCACCACGCCGATCAGCTCCGCGGTCGAGGTCCCCCGCTTGCGCGGATAACCAGGAAGGTAAGGCATGCGCAGCAGCTCCTCGGCCGCCTCCTGGCTGCCCGCGATCGTGACGATGGTCTTCAGCGAGCCATAAGCCCCAAAGCGTGCGCTGGGGCCCGGGTCGATCGTCACATAACTGGGATTCTTCAGCTGCCACTGGTTGCGAAACGTATCCAGCTTGCCGTGCAGCAGCAGGATCGCGCCGGGCTGGATCACCCCCAGGTGCATCTTCGGGTTACCGAAGAGCGCGGACTCCATCTGCACGCTGCCGTCGGTAAAGCGGAAGCGGATGAAGGTTCGCGGCCCGCGGCCCGAGAAGTTCTCTTTCTGCTCGACCCCCAGGATCTGAGCCACGCAGGTGTACATTTCGCCTGGCACGAGCATGTCCAGCTGGTCAGACGTCCCCAGCCTGGCGTAGCGGGTCGGGAAGGTCAGCAACACATCCTGAAGGGTCTTCAGCCCCGGCTTATCCGCCAGGTTCTTCGCCCGGTCGGGGGTGGTCGCCGTGGTGAGCGGGCGGGTGTCCTGCCAACCGAGCATCTACTCGACACCCACCTGCACCGCAGCGCCCAAGCCCCGAGCATGATGCTCGTGGAATTCCACGCTGGGGTGCTGCTCGCGAGCGCGCTGCACGAAGGCCTCCACGGCCGTAGCCACAGCGGGTTCGGAGGTGATGAAGGTGACGAGTTCCCCACCATCAGCCAACAGGTCAGCCACGGCCTGCGGCAGCTGCTCAGGCGGGCCCTGCCACCAACGCTGGGACACACTGGCGTCCAGCATGTCCGCCGTGTTGTCCTCCCAATCGTTCGTCGGATCGAACACCGCAAGCGCTGCCAGGCCCCCAACCAGGGAGTCGGTGTCGATGATGTTGAGCTGACGGCCACTGCCCTCCCGCTGGGCTACCTCCAGGATGGCCGCGGGGTCCGCCCCGTTGGTGAGCACAGCGATATCACCGGCGGGCAGCTGCTCCAGGGCGGCCCGGGTCTGCTCCTCGCTGGCTGCTGGGTCAAGGCTGACGGCCCCCACGGCCGCGAAGATATCTTGCCCAACATCCTCACCGGAATCGCCTACCGCATCTTTCGCGCCCTCGTTGTGACCGGAAACCAGCGCGATGATGGGACGGGACGCCCGGCGCGTCGCGGCTACAGGCTTGCCCGGTTGGTTGGGCAGCACTTCAATCCGCAACTCGGTCACCTGTCCCAGGCCGAAGGCCTGTTCGAGCAGCGGGCCGGCCTGAAGGGTGTGGACGTGCACCTTCGCCTGTCCCTCGGACACGGGGGCGATAACGATTGAATCGCCATGCGTGGCGAGTACCTCGCGCAGCGGGTCGACGTCGCCGTGGAAGAAGAAGAGCAACTCCAGCTCGGCGGGGACACCGTGAGATTCGGCGGGGCTGCCGGGTGCACTACCAACTCCGGGACCCTCGTGCCCCGCTGCGCCGGAGTCCTTCAACGTTGTCCCTGCGACCCCACCGCTCAGGACGTCTTTGAGCGCTTCGAGTATGAGGATGAATCCTGCTCCGCCGGCATCGTAGACCCCAGCCTCGGCGAGGGCCTCGAGCTGGTTGGGGGTATCGAAGAGTGCCTCGCGGGCAGCGTCGAGCGACGCGTCGACGATCTCGCTCATCCCCTGGCCCGCCTCATGGGCGGTGCTCGCACCTGTGGCGGCCTGGCGCAGGACAGTGAGAATCGTGCCTTCCACGGGGGCGGCGATGGTGGACTCGGCAAATCCCACGGCGTCCTGGAGCATCCGAACCAGCGCGGCCGCGTCGATCGGCCCCTGGGCGGAGGCATCCGCGAGGGCACGGAAGACCTGGCTCAGCACCATTCCGGAGTTCCCTCGCGCACCCTTGACCGCGCCGGTGGCCAATAGCGCGGTGATGGCCGGGAGGTTCGCGTCGGTGGCGTCCTCCGGTTCCGGCAGCGTGCCCTCGCTGACCGCCGACTGGAGTTCCTCGCAGGCAGCGCGGACGGTGTGGGCCATATTCGAGCCGGTGTCGGAGTCCGCGATGGGGAACACGTTGATGCGGTTGATTTCCGCCTGAGATTCCTCGAGCAGTGTTGCTGCCCGGCGCACCCAATGGGTGACGGCGAGCGCGGAAATCGTTTCGGACATGCCTGCCAGCTTAACGGTCGAGGCGCCAATCCACGGGATCGGCACCCTGGGCCCGCAGGATTTCATTGGCCCGACTGAAGGGCCGGGAGCCGAAGAACCCGCGGTAGGCAGACAGCGGCGATGGGTGCGGGGACATGATGCAGCGCTCAGCCCCGATGATGCCCGCCAACTGTTGAGCCTGTTTGCCCCAGAGGATCGCGCAGAAGTGCTCGTTGGTTGCGACCTGGCGGACCGCGGCCTCAGTAATGGCCTCCCATCCCAGGCCCCGGTGGCTATTCGCCTGTCCCGCGAGCACCGTGAGCACCCGGTTGAGCAGCAGCACCCCCTCGTCCAGCCAGGGGCTTAAATCCGCGGTGGTGGGCCGGGGCAGGCCCAGGTCCTCGCTGTATTCCGTGAAGATATTCTGCAGGGACTTCGGGATCTGCGCGCCTTCAGAGGAGAATGCGAGCCCCACCGCGTGCCCAGGGGTGGGATATGGGTCCTGCCCCACGATGAGGCACTTCACCTCAGCCGGGTCGACTTCGAAGGCCCGCAGGATGTATTCCTCTGGTGGGAGGACCTGCTGGCCCGGCGCGTGGGCGGCCTGCGCCTTGTGCAGGGTTTCCGCCAGCCCGGGCAGCTGCCAATTGGGGTGCACGTAGATCATGGTGGGCCTCCTAGCACGTGTCGTGAGTGGCTTAGAGCGAGGACCAGCCCGCGGTGTAGGCCGGGGTGGCGCGATCGATGGTGACCTTCGGTCCCGAACCGGTTTGCGAGCCCGTGCTTCCGATGCGCCGGAAGCCGGTGGGGATGCGGGCTGCGGTGGTGGCCAGCAGGCTGTGGTCCTCCCCACCACTTAAGACCCACTTCCACGGGTCTTCCTTCAGGACGTCTGCCGCGTGCTGAAGCATCTCGTCGGGGGCAATGCTGTCTTCTTCGATGTCGATGCTGACTCCGGAGGACGTCGCGATGTGGTTGAGGTCGGAGATCAGCCCGTCGGAGTTATCAGTCATGCTGGCGACCCCGGCTGCCCGGGCGACGGTCCCCTGCCCCGCGACCAGGGTGGGTGCGCAGTGCCAGGTGGCCAGCTCCTGCAGTATCTCGTCGTCCGGGATCGCGGCCCGGCTGCCGTAGTGGCGGAGGATGTCCAGCCCCGCCGCGGAGTGTCCGAGCTTGCCGTGCACGATGACCTGCTGCCCCGGCGCGGCGCGGTTGACCCGCAGGGCGGGTGCGGGGCCGGTGAGCTCGCCCAGTGCGGTGATGGAGATGAGGAGTTCTTTGCCCTGCACGATGTCCCCGCCCACCAGTTCGGCGGCCCAGGGTTCGGCGGTGGCCTCAATTCCCTCGGCGAGTTCGCTGACCCAGCTCAGCGGGGTCTCGCCCGGGATCGCGAGTCCGAGCAGCGCTGCGGTGGGCCTGGCCCCCATGGCCTGGATGTCGGCGAAGTTTTGGGTGATGGCTTTCACGCCGACCTCGTAGGCCGTGGAGTATTCGGGCCGGAAGTGGCGTCCGAGGACGAGGATGTCGGTGCAACTCACGTGGCGTGAGTTCGGCGCGGTGGGCCGCAGGATCGCCGCGTCGTCGCCATTGAGCTCGCTGGGTGCCGCGCGCCGAATCGCCTGGATGGTGGCTGCCTCCCCCACCTCGCGCACCGTGGGCCCGGTGTATCGGGACATCCGCCCGCCTCCTTATAAGATGAGTGCCTATGAGCACACAGCGTAATCCACGGGGCGCATCCCCGGCCGCCTCGCAGGGCCCGACTACGGGGACTGATGCCCGGAGCCGTGGAGCAGGGGCTCCCCGTTCACTGGTCACGATCAGTCTGATCCTAGCTCTCGTCTTCACCGTCGCGGTGTTGGGGGGAGCCAAGATTCTTTCGGATCGGCAGAAGTATTCGGACGTCTCGGTCGGCGCCGTTGATGCGCCGGATGCGTTGGCTGCGGAGTGCTCCCAGCTGGTGGAGAAGGCCCCGGAGAAGGTCGGTAAGTTCCGGAAGGTGGGCATTCTGGATCCGGTTCCAGACGGCACCGTTGCTTACCGGGATACCAACGGTACCCAGCTGACCGTCCGTTGCGGCGTGACGATGCCGGACCAGTACACCGTCATCAGCCCGGTGTCTGCGACTGAGGGGGCAAGCTGGTTCATCGCCCAGGACGCCACCCCTGGTTCCACCCTGACCACCTGGTACACGGTGTCCGGGGAGCCGACGGTTGCGGTGACTTCTGAGGCGGACGGCGACCTCATCGAGGACGCGGTCGCGGACCTCTCCCCTGTTCTCGGCGACGTCGCGCCTTCTGAGTCCCCCGTGACCCCGGCTGCCCTGCCGCTGGCCGACGAGCCGGTGGCTAAGGACCGCAACAAGCAGACCTGCCGTTCCTTCGAGGAGGCCCTACCCGCGGAGATTGCTGGCTTCCGCCGCCTGAGCAGCGAGGAGCTGGGCGAGCTGATGGAAAACAATGCCACGGCCGTGGCCGGCGAGGACGCGCTGCGGGATCCGAAGCTCTCGGACCTCATCGAGCAGGCCAAGGGCGCCGCGGCGGATTCTCTGGTCGTCTACCAGCCCGAGAAGGATGGCAATGAGCCGGTTGTGGTTCGCTGTGGCGTTGCCTTCCCGGAGTCCTATGAGCGCGGTGAGCGGCTCTCCCAGATCGACGACGTCCCGTGGTTCGACGCCCCTGCTCTCGCGCAGGGTTCGACGATCGGTCACTGGTACGCGATTGGCCACGAGGAGGTCGTCGCCGTCGCGATGCCGCAGTTCAGCAGCGGCGATGTTCTGCCCACGGTGACGAAGGCGATCACCGAGAGCATGTCGAAGCGCGCCGAGCGTTCCTAGTACCTCTCGACGCGTGGTGAACCCACCCCGGGTTATTCCGGGGCCGCTTCCCCACTCACACGACAACGCCCGCCACGATGACCGTGGCGGGCGTTTTCCGTTGCCTTGGGCGTCGTATTAGTGCCGACGAGCCCCAGCAACCAGGGTGGTCAGCAGGTCGGCGTAGCTCAGACCATCGGCCAGGAACATCTGCGGGTACATGCTGATTGGGGTGAAGCCAGGCATGGTGTTGATCTCATTGAGGATCGGGCCAGCATCGGTGACGAAGAAGTCCACGCGTGCCAGGCCGGTGCAGCCCAGCGCCCGGTAGGTCTCGATCGCGAGCTGCTGCACCCGGCGCGTCGTGGCCTCGTCGAGAGGTGCTGGAATGGTGGCGCTGACGGTGTCGTCGAGGTACTTGGCGTCGAAGCCGTAAAAGCCCTCCTCGCCGGCGTCGGTGCCCTGCAGCATGGCTGGGGAGGATGCGACCAGGGTGCCGTCCTCGCGCTCCAGCACGCCGCATTCGACCTCGGGGCCGGTGATCATGGCCTCGATGATGACCTTTGGGTCGTGGGAGGCGGCCTCTTCGATGGCTGCGGGCAGGTCCTGCCAGCTGTCCACCTTCGAGATGCCGATGGAGGAACCACCCCGCGCGGGCTTGACGAACACCGGCAGGCCGAGCAGCTCGCGCTCATCGTTCGTGAGCTCGGCGCGGCCCTGCAGCACAACCTCCGGGCCGGTCGGGATGTTGGCCTCCCGGGCGATCTTCTTGGTGAACTCCTTGTCCATGCCCGCGGCGGAGGCCAGCACGCCGTTGCCGACGTAGCGGGCGCCCAGCAGGTCGAAGAGGCCCTGGATTGTGCCGTCCTCGCCGTTGGTGCCGTGGAGGACGGGGAAAATGACGTCCGCGGTGGCGAAGACGTCCCCGGTGCGGTCACCGGTGACGAAACGGAATTCGGTTGCTTCACCGGCGGCGCCGAGCATCGGCTGGATGTGCTCGCCGTGATCGGCGACGGTGGGCAGCTCGCGGCCGGAAGCGCGCAGCTGTGCGGTATCCGTGGTCCCCGGCACCCAGGCTCCCCCGCTGGTGATGCCCACGGGGACGACCGTGAACCGCTCTGGGTCCAGGTTGTCGATGATCGCTCCCGCGGAGATGCAGGACACGGAGTGCTCGGTCGATTGGCCACCGTAAACGACGGCGACGGTGAGTTTTTCAGCTGCAGTCACAGCGCTAACCCTACCCGTTTAAGCCTGTGAATCGCGGTAGCCCACCGTGGGGACGGCGCGCCCCTATCACTCGGGCTTGCGGGTGCGGCCAAGCAGCTGGTTGATGATGTCCTTGGGGCCGGCGTCCTCGTAGCAGACCTGCACCACCGCATCCGTGATGGGCATGTCCACCCCGGCCTTGCGCGCCAGCGCCTGGACGGAGCGACAGCTGACCACGCCCTCGGCTACCTGCCCCTTGGTGGCTTCGGCGGCTGCTTCCAGGCCTGCGCCCTCGCCGAGGCGCTGGCCGAAGCTGCGGTTGCGGGATAGTGGCGAGGTACATGTGGCAACCAGGTCGCCCATGCCCGCGAGCCCGGCCATGGTGCGCGCGTCCGCGCCGAGCTGGAGGGCAAGCCTGGTGGTCTCGGCGAGTCCGCGGGTGATGACGGTGGCATTGGTGTTTGCTCCAAAGCCGCAGCCCGCAGCGATGCCCGCGGCCAGCGCGATGACGTTCTTGGAGGTGCCGGCAATCTCGGCCCCCAGGACGTCCTGGCTGGTGTAGGGGCGGAAATACGGCGCGGCGACGGCGGCTTGGACGAAGCGGGCGCGGTCGTCGTCCTCGCAGGCGATGAGGGTGGCGGCGGGTTGTCCCTGGGCGACTTCCTTAGCGAGGTTCGGGCCGGTGAGCACGGCGACCCGGTCGCTGGTGACCCCGGCGACGTCCGCGATGACCTGGCTCATCCGCATCCCGGTCTCGTACTCGATGCCCTTGGCGAGGCTGATGATCGTGGCATTCGGCTCGATGTGCTCCCGCCAGCTGCTCAGGTTGCCGCGCAGCGTCTGGGAGGGGACGCCGAGCACCACGATCTCCGCACCGTGAAGTGCCGTGGCGGGGTCCGTCGTCGCCGAAAGACCTTCGGGAAGGACCACGTCCCCGAGGTAGGCGCTATTGCGGTGATTGTCGTTGACGTCGTCGGCGACCTCATCGCGGCGAGCCCACAGGGTGACGGGGTTGCCGGAGTCGGCGAAAACCTTCGCCACGGTCGTTCCCCACGAACCAGCCCCCATCACTGCTACCTGCACCATCGTGCGAACACCGCCTAAAATCTATATCCCGAATGCCTACGTATCTGATCCTGCATGGCCTCGTATAGGATCACTGTTGTTAAGTCAGCTTCCCAATTCTAGTCCCCGGACGGGAGGATTTTCCGCGTGATCACGAACAACGGCGACGGCGACCTATCCACATCCCTGGCGAAGTCCATCAATGGGCGCGGCCACGTGGCGCGAATCGGCTCCCGCCCCACCGAGGAGTTCGAGCGCCCGACGTTCGCTGCGGGCGCGGTGCTGTGGCGCCGCAACGAGCAGGGTGAGCTGGAGATCGCGGTGGAGCACCGCCCCCGCTACGACGACTGGACGCTGCCGAAGGGCAAGGTCGACCCGGGTGAGAACCTCGCGGGCACCGCGTTCCGGGAGATCCTGGAGGAGACTGGCTACCGCGTGGAGCTCGGCTGGTTGCTGGGCTACGTCCACTACCCCGTCCGCAAGCGCACGAAGGTGGTTTATTACTGGACCGCAGAGGCCGTGGACGGTTACTTCGAGGGCAACGATGATGTGGACGACGAGGTCGACGAGCTGCGCTGGTTGTCGCCGAAGAAGGCGCGCAAGTCGCTGACCTACCCGCTCGACCAGCAGGTTTTGGACGCGGCTTTGGAGCTGCTGGCTCTGGGGGCGAACCGTCGGGTCCTACTGACGCGCCACGCCCGTGCGCTGCCACGGCGGACGTGGAGCGGTGATGACGACAAGCGCATTCTGGATAAGCGTGGCCGTCGCCAGTCCGAGATGCTCGTCTCCCAGCTGGGGGCTTATGGGCCATCGGCGGTGTTCTCGGCGCGCCCGGACCGCTGCTTCGACACGGTCTCCCCGCTCTCCCAGGCTTTCGACCTTCCGCTGACGGTGTCCTCGACCTTCTCCGACGATCAGGTCGTGGCGGACGTCCCGGCGGCTGTTGCTGCGCTGAAGGCCACGGTTGAGCAGAGCAAGGTCGCCGCCGTGTCCTCCCAGGGTGCGGCGATTCCGGCAATGCTGGAGCACCTCTTTTCCGAGAGCGGTATCGAGGTCGAGGACGTGCGCGTGAAGAAGGGCAGCGTGTGGGTGCTGCACTTCAAGGATGATCAGCTGCTGGGTGCGGACTACCTGGCTAGCGCGTTGCCGGTGAAGTAATCCGGCTGGCCGGGCGGTAGGCACCCACTGCCAGTGGCCCACCGCCTGCACGGCGAGCCCCCGCCCCTCGATCGGCTCTGTGGCCGACCGGGGCGGGGTCTTTTCAGCTTTGCTGCCACTCTTAAGTTCTAGTGGTCGTTGCAACACTGATCTGAAGGGTTGGTGTTGGTGATGACGGTGTCACGGTGGGATCCACC
>NZ_JASONC010000137.1:0-228 GCF_030217065.1 Corynebacterium sp. UMB4614 | reverse complement strand
GGTACGCACCAGCGAACTTTTCGACGTTTGGTGGGACTAAGAAAGCATACGGGCGATGACAAATGCAAAACTGCCTGATGCGCTACGCTTATCAGGCCTACCTTTTCCTGCAACACTTTGAATTTATGAGTTTTTGTAGGCTGGATAAGGCGTTTACGCCGCATCCGGCATGAAGCAACGTACTCGATATTAGCAATTTGGCGGCAACCCAAAGTTGCCGATTAATGA
>NZ_JASONC010000136.1:0-228 GCF_030217065.1 Corynebacterium sp. UMB4614 | reverse complement strand
ATTGCTTTATCATGGGCAACGGCGATGTCTTAGCTTTAACGGCTGATAGCGCACGTCCTGCTGGTCACTTCAACGCTAACGACGTGTACGTTGATGGAAATGGTGTCGGTGATATCGGGAATGTTGTTTTACGGGATCGTCGTATCTTATCTGAAGAAGGTTTAGTTTTAGCGGTAGCAACAGTTGATATTAAAAATAAAGAAATTATGGCTGGTCCAGACATTCTTT
>NZ_JASONC010000135.1:0-228 GCF_030217065.1 Corynebacterium sp. UMB4614 | reverse complement strand
GGCGCGGCGCACGCGGGCACCTGCGATAGAGGAAAAGGCCATGATGCGGCCCGCGACCTTATCGCGCACAGGCAGCGTGCCGGAGGCGATGTCGGACTCCATGCGCGCGACAATCTCAGTGAGAATCGATGCCTGTGCTGTGAAGTCGGTATGAATGACTGCCGCAGCAGCCTCGCCGGACTCCTCACACTTCCGTTGATCACCGAGGATACCGAACGCGACAATCAC
>NZ_JASONC010000134.1:0-228 GCF_030217065.1 Corynebacterium sp. UMB4614 | reverse complement strand
AAACGTTGATCAGTAACATCTAAACCGATAACAGCTTTAGCAATTTCGCCGTTAACATTTTCAACAGCAGTTAAAACGCCTTGACCACCAAAGCGAGACTTGTCACCATCACGTAATTCTACGGCTTCATGTTCACCAGTAGAAGCACCAGATGGAACAATAGCACGACCAAAGCCGCCTAATTCAGTATAAACTTCTGCTTCAACAGTTGGATTACCACGAGAGTCA
>NZ_JASONC010000133.1:0-228 GCF_030217065.1 Corynebacterium sp. UMB4614 | reverse complement strand
CCGAATCAGGTGCACAATGCAGGTTTGCACCATGGAATTCGGCCAGGTTGCCTCGACAGCTTCCGGCAAGCCTTTGACCCCGTCGCAGCACACGATGAACACGTCCTGGACGCCACGGTTGGCCAGATCCGCGCACACCGATGCCCAGAAGGCAGCGCCTTCATTATCGGCAATCCACAATCCCAGGATGTGCTTGATGCCGTCCATGTCGACACCAACCGCCATGTA
>NZ_JASONC010000132.1:0-231 GCF_030217065.1 Corynebacterium sp. UMB4614 | reverse complement strand
CTCCGGGAACATCTGCCCCCACGGGCCAGCATCGCGCAACAGCTGCGCCACTTCCATGGTCATTTCGGCCGGGCTTAACGGACCGTCTGATACCACTTCGCCTTGCAATAGCGAAGGGTCCAGCCACTCAGTAACCAGTTCGCCAAACCGTTGTTGAAAGAGTTTGAATTTATCCTCTTCCAGCGACAAACCCGCCGCCATCGCATGACCGCCAAACTTCAGCATCATGCC
>NZ_JASONC010000131.1:0-231 GCF_030217065.1 Corynebacterium sp. UMB4614 | reverse complement strand
AGCTGGATGGTGGTGAACACCCACGTGGAGTTTTCTCCCATGGAGAATGCGGCGCCTGAGTTGAAAGTGAGTAGGAACCGGAACCAATCCCCGATGATGGGTACCTTTTCCCCTGGGCTCATGTTTGCGAGGATCAGTGTTTTCACTATCTGATCGACGACGGCAACGATGAGTGTTATTGCTAGAACTAACCTTCCATCTCTTCTCGTGAGTGTAGCCACCTATTCATTC
>NZ_JASONC010000130.1:0-232 GCF_030217065.1 Corynebacterium sp. UMB4614 | reverse complement strand
GTGCTTCATCGGTAAAGTAACCTTGGTCATCACTTGGTGAAAGTACTTCTAATTTATAATTTAATGATGCAAAATAGTCATCTTCCCCGTGTCCAGGAGAGGTGTGCACGAACCCAGTACCAGAGTCCGCAGTAACATGATCACCTAAGATTAATAAAGAGTCACGGTCATAATATGGATGTTCAGCAACCATATACTCTAAATCAGTCCCTTTTACAGGTTCTCCTTCAAC
>NZ_JASONC010000129.1:0-234 GCF_030217065.1 Corynebacterium sp. UMB4614 | reverse complement strand
GCTTTGGCGCCAATATGGATTACAAAAGTCCAATTACCCTTTTCGTTACAGAAGCACCAATAGAATCACTATCACTGTGGGAGTTAGATAAGGAAAATTTACCTAATAACTCCTTTTTCTTGTCATTATCTGGTTCAGGAACAAAACAAGAAACCATATGGAAAACGTACAAAGACTTGCAAAACATGCTCAATATTAACGAAGGAACGATTGTAATGGCTGTAAATAATGATA
>NZ_JASONC010000128.1:0-235 GCF_030217065.1 Corynebacterium sp. UMB4614 | reverse complement strand
CTTACCGACGCGGCTGGAGCCATCGCACGGGCTGAGGCGCGGGGCGATGCGGAGACAGTAGCCGAGCTCCGCGCAGACGCGGATGGACAGGTCGCGATATCGGAAACTTCCGGTACCGTGCGCGTGACTATTCGGCGCTCAGCGGGGCCATTTTCGCTGGAAGCACGCGCGGTCGCACTGCGGGAAAGAGTGGCATCGTCATGAGAAACCTGACAGCCCGCCTTCTCCGGGAAGA
>NZ_JASONC010000012.1:0-64731 GCF_030217065.1 Corynebacterium sp. UMB4614 | reverse complement strand
ATCCGGAAAGGGCCCATGAGATAAAAAGGGCCCACCCGGCGACACGCCGAGCAGACACACTTTTTGCTACTTAACCCGCGACGGCGTGACCGCTAGATAGACACAAGAAACCCCAGCACCGCACGGTGCTGGGGTTTCTTGCTGCCCCTAGGAGGACAAGTAGCCTTTGGAGGGGGGTCGGGGCAAGTTTTCCTGACTTACCTCTGGAATGGAGGCTTGATACCCGGAATGAGCCCCAGGAGGAAAGCGGCGGCTCCTCCAAGCACACCAAAAGTGACCAAAGCTCCAATGATGCCAGCTATGATTTCTCCGAACGTAGGTGGTTCAGTGGGGCTCTCGTTCGGATCTTTCAGATTTGCGAGTCTACCCGTATAGATCGTCATTTTGCCATCAACCAGGTCGTAGCTCCCATCCACATAAGTAACCCTCAGCTGATAATCGACCTTGAAATCCCTCGGGTAGCCATACCGTGACTCAAGTGAAAGCTCCGTGTAGTAGTCGCCGAAAATATCTTGCTGAATCGGCCTCCACTTTAGGCCTTCAACTTCGGGAGTGAGACTTTCAAATTGTACGCGTCTTACTAGTTCTGGATCGAGATGCTTAAACGTACTTAGCTTGAGAGGGATATAGGCTTTGCTGAAAGTCAAGCCAACATTGTGATAAGTGTATGGGCTTATCGGGTCATAGAGATCGGAAATTGCAGGCTTATCCTGGGCTACAGCTTCCGGGATGCCAGCAACACTCGAGAGTCCCACGGCGAGAGCTGCCGTGGTGGCGATGAGGGCTTTCTTCAACCTTGCTCCTTGAGGGAAAACCGAATTTATTTCGGAGTGAAAACTTAGATACACCTTAGCGAAGGGGTGGGTAAACAGTGGCTCTAGATGCAAAAACGCCCCTGTTAGGGGGTGTCTCGTAGAATGTCTGGCACTTAGATCTTCATGGGGTGGAACATATCTGAGCAGTGCTAGCCCCGAATGCGGGGGTAAGGCTGGTTGGCTTGGGAGCTGACCCTTGAACCCCTCACGGCCTAGGATTAAACCAGTCCAACTTTCGGGGGCTAGTTCAGGTGCTGGGGCTTCTTGCTACTCCGGGTCGGTGCGGTCCCTGGGTCGTAAGCCGGGGGCGAGGCGCTATGCGAACGTGGCAGCGCTAAACCGAGCGGAGCTGAAGGTGGGGTTGGTGCTAGCGCGGTCCACCCGGGTTCTCGAAGCCGCCGAAGCCACCATCGCCGTCCAGGCCATCGCTGATGCGTCCCATCAGGTACGGGGTGGGCTTGACCTGGATCTCCACCTGGCGATCCTTATCGCCCCAGACTACGTCCGTGAACGTGGTGACCTCACCCATGTGCAGCAGATGCAGTCGCGGGCTGATCTGGCCCGGCTGTGAGCTGTACTGCTCCGCCGCCATCGTTGCCATCAGCCCAATCGACCCCATGAGGTCGTTGCCATTGGTGACCTCGCGCGCCAGGGTCAGGTGGCGGTGCGGGCTGGCGAAAATGATGCCCGAGCTCAGGTCCACATCGGGGCGATGGCGGGCGAAAAGCTCCTCCAAGAACAGTGGGGCGGAACCGGCGTAGTAGGAGCTGGACTCGATGGACCACACCATCTCCGGGTCCTGATCGCCGTCGTGCGGGAGCACCCCCGAATCCGAGCGCACCTCCCGGAAGCGCAGGTCGGACTCGATGAGGTCCTGCCACAAGTTGCGGTATCCCATCCGGTAGAGGTGTTCCACCAGGCCGCGGTCGTCGAGGTCGCGCTCCGTGAGCGCTCGAATTCCGCCGGGGCGGTCCAGGCAGAGGCGCACGATGAGGTCATCGGCGTAGGGGCGGACGGGGGAGTCCTTATCGAACTGGAAAGCACCCTTCGGTGCCACGCCCAGCTCCTTCTTTACCGGGGCCAGGCGCACGCGCATCGCGGCATAAAAATCCGCATCGCGCATCTGGGAGACCGGAACCTCGGTGGGGTCCTGCGGGGTGACGACCTGCGGGGTCGCGGGGGAGCCGTCCGCCTCGCCGTTCGGGCTCGCGGCGTCCGGAAAAGCAGCAGCGTCGGGCTGCTGGACCGGGGCGCTTTCCGCACCGCTGGCGGCGGCGGGTTGGCCGAAGAGCCGTTCAAACCAATTGGGCTTCCGAGAGGTCATAGCCTCCAGCCTAACCGCTCGGGCGGAAAACCCCAGAAGAAGGAATACTTTGCCCGCAGAAGCGTTAAGGCAGAATGGAAGCGCAAAGTTCAGCGCGGTAGACTCAAGGTTGAGTGTTGGGGTGCGCCCTGAGCAGTGCCGAACGGTACCGCGCACAAACGCAAAAATTTAGAAAACAACACATTAGAACGAAGGCAGAAGACAATGAACCGTGAATGGATAGACAAGGACTATTACAAGGACCTCGGTGTGAGCGACAGCGCCAGCGCTGAGGAGATTAAGAAGGCCTACCGCAAGATCGCGCGGGATAACCACCCGGATAAACACCCCGGGGATACCGCAGCTGAAAACCGCTTTAAGGCTGCTTCCGAGGCCTACTCTGTCGTGGGTGATAAGGAGAAGCGCAAGGAATACGACGAGCTGAAGTCCATGGTCGCCTCCGGTGGTATGGGCGGCGGCTTTAGTGGTGCCCCAGGTGGCTTTAGCGGCTTCGGCGGCGGTGGCGGCCGATTCGGCGGCTTTAGCGGTGGCACCGGGATGGGCGAGGAATTCAATATCTCGGACATCTTCGGCGACGTCTTCGGCGGTGCAAGTAGCGGAGGCAGCGGCTTTAGCGGCTTCAGCGGCGGTGGCGGACGGCGCCAACGCAAGCGCAGCCGGGGCGCGGACGTAGAAACCGAGATCACCCTCGAATTCCGGGAAGCCACCAAGGGCGTGACCGTGCCCATCCGGCTCACCAGCGCGGCCCCCTGCACCAACTGCCACGGCTCTGGCGCGAAGCCCGGCACCAGCCCGCGCACCTGCGGGACCTGTAGCGGCAACGGGCTGGTCTCCGAGGACCGGGGCGCGTTCGGATTCTCCCGGCCTTGCCCGGACTGCTCCGGCACCGGCACCCGCATCGAGGACCCGTGCCCGGACTGCTCCGGCACCGGCCAGCAGCACCGCCCCCGCACCATCACCGTCCGCGTCCCGGCCGGCGTGGTCGACGGGCAGAAGGTCCGCCTGGCAGGGCAGGGTGCCGCAGGCGAACGTGGCAAGCCCTCCGGCGACCTCTTCGTCACCGTCCACGTCAAGCCCGACAAGGTCTTCACCCGAAGCGGCGACGACCTGCAGCTCACCGTCCCGGTCAGCTACACCGAACTCGTCCTCGGTGGGGCGGTCACCGTCCCGACCCTGGACTCGAAGGTGCGCGTCCGCATCCCACAGGGCACCGCGGACGGCACGACCCTCCGGGTGCGGGGACGCGGCGTCCACAAGCGCAACGGCAACAGCGGCGACCTGCTGGTCACCGTGAAGGTGGAGATTCCGAGCAACCTCGACGAAGGCGCGATGAGCGCCCTGCGCAGTTACGCCGAGGAGGAGAAGCGCTCCGGCTTCGACCCTCGTGCCAACTGGGCCGGTCGGGACTAACAGCCAGGAAGTGGAGGTGAAAGCCAATGTCTGAGGCAAGCAAGAAGCAGGGCCCGAATGAGCAGGCCGGGCCGGAGGCTGGTACGGCCGGGGCCAGAAGCAAGGGGGAGGAGCAGGAGGTCTTCGTGATCTCCGTGGCCGCCGAGATCACCGGCATGCACGCCCAAACCCTGCGCACCTACGACCGCATGGGGTTGGTCACCCCACAGCGCACCCGTGGTGGCGGGCGGCGCTACTCCCGGGACGATATCGCCCAGCTGCTGGAGATCCAGCGACTCTCCCACGAGGAGGGCGTGAACCTCGCGGGCATCCAGCGCATCATCGAGCTGGAGGAACAGTTGCAGGCTGCACAGCAGGAAAACGCGGTGCTGCGCCAGCAGCTCGCCAATGCGCGCGGCGAATCGCGGGGCCGCAGCCGCGGCGAGATCGTGCACGTGCCGCGCTCCACCGCGGTGGTGCTGTGGGAGCAGCGGCGCAAGCGCTAGCGGTATGGCTAGCCAGCCTGCCGGTGAGAATAGTCAGGCCCGCTCCCTACCTTGGGGTAGCGGGCCTGAAGTTCATTATTGGCGGTTTAGAGCGCAATCTCCCCGGTGAGGATGAGCCAGAGCCCCGCGATAGAAGAAACAGTCACGATAGCAGCGATCAGCCATTCGAAGGCGTTGAAGATCCGCTCGTTCGCGGAGATGCGGGTGAAAATGTAGATGATCATGCCCGGCATCACCAGCAGCGTTCCCAACAGCACGAAGCGCAGGTCGGCGGCGTAGAGCAGCCACAGCGAGTAAATGAACGCCACCCCGCCCAGTACGAGGTGAAGCCGGTTGGTGGACTTCGGGATCTCCGGGCCGGAGAGGTTGAACAGGCGGCCGGCATCCGGGTGGGCGATGCCCGCGCCACGGGTGGCCAGGAACAGCAGATACAGCGAGCTGAAGACGTAAGGCAGCAGGTACAGGGAGGTCGCCAGCTGCACCATCGTGGAGTACGTGGACTCGTTGAGGTAGAAGATCACGATGAACACCTGGATGATCACCGCGGAGAACAGCTGGGCGGTGACCGGGGCGCCCTTCGGATTCGTCTTACCAACGAACTTTGGCAGCAGGCCATCCTGGGCCATCAGCATGATCGGCTCGGCGCACAGCATCTGCCAGGAGACGTAGGCTCCCAGCACGCTGATGCACAGGCCGATGGAGATCAGGCCCGCGCCCCACGGTCCGACGACGAGCTCCAGGACCTCCGCCATCGAGTTATCACCCATCGCGGCGAGCTCCTCGCGGCTGGCCACGCCGAAGGACAGGAAGCTGACGAGCACCAGCAGCAGGAAGACAACGAGGAAGCCCAGCAGGGTGGCCAGGGAGACGTCCTTGCGGTGGCGCGCCCGCTTGGAATAGGTGGACGCACCCTCCACACCGATGAACGCCCAGACGGTGAAGAGCATCATGCCCTTGACCTGGTCGGTGAGGGTGCTGACCTGGTTGCCATCCTCACCGAAAGTGGCGGCCTGGCCCCAGAAGTCCGCGGTGAGGACCTCCGGCTTGAAGCCCACGAACGCAACAAGCACGAGGAAGGCGATGATCGGCAGGATCTTCGCGACCGTGGCGACCACGTTCATGATCGCCGCCTGGCGCACGCCACGCGAGAGCACCAGGAAGATCGTCCAGGTCAGCGCGGAGACTGCGAGGGACTGAACGAAGGGGTGATCGCCACCGAAGATCGGGAAGAAGAAGCCCAGCGAACTGAAGAACAGGGTGGCATAACCCACCTGGGCGATGATCGTGCCCAGCCAATAACCCCACGCCGAGGCGAAACCAATGAAGTCACCCAGCCCGGCGCGCACGTAGCTGTACACGCCCGAGTCGAGGTGCGGCTTGCGCTGCGCGAGAGCCTGGAAGACATAGGCCACACACAGCATGCCGAGGCCGGTGATGATCCAGCCGATCATCGCCGCGCCTGGGGAGGCCACCAGCGCGATGTTCTGCGGCATGGCGAAGATGCCGGCGCCCACAGCGCTGCCAATGATCAAACTGACAAGGGTGCCAAGCCGGACGGTGCGCGGGTCGTCGGCGACCAAGACCTCCGGGGTGGACGGCTGAGCGTTAGTCTTCATCTTTCGTAGGCTACAGCGAAGAAAGCACCGACGCGAATAAAATCAAAAAGGGGGTATCCCCTGGTGAGGCGCTTATTCGCGGAGGGCTGCCACCACCGCCGGGTCGTTGTAATAAGCGCTGTGGGAACTCGTCTCTCCACTAAGGGCGAGCCGCGCGTCGTCGACCCGGTCGATTCCGTACTCCAGGAGCTGAGAAAAACCAGCACGCTCGCCGCTACCGCCCGAGTTCAGGAGGTCATCGGCCCCGAAAAGTGGGGAGGTGGGATCGGCTCCGTGGATGCCCTGGTTCTTCGGGAGGACGGCGGCGGGGTCGGACGCCAGCTTCCCGACGGTGGCGGCGGAGCTGATGTTTTCGATGAGGTCGCCGGGTTCGGTGTAGGCCTCGACCCGAGCGCCGGGGTTGAGCCGCAGCTCGCTGGCGTGGTTGACGGGGACGCCGGGGCTGCCGAGGAAGGTGACGCGGTCGGCGTCGAGGTGGCCGTCGGCCGCGCCCTGACCGACGACGACGGAGCCGTAGCTATAGCCACTGACGTGCAGCGTGGCGTCGGGGTTAATCCGGCGCAGGCTGTCCTGGAAGGCCCGCAGCCGGGCGCCACCCGTCGTGGCGAGCTCCCCACTGGCACCGCTGATCAGATTGCTGGGGGCGTGGTAGCCGTTCCAGGACACCACCGCGACCTTTTCCCCGGCGAGTTGCTGGGCGAAGCGCACCTGCTTGGCTTTGGCGGCGTCCCCGCGGGACCCCACCCCGCCGACGAGGGTGATGACCCGCTCTGCGCTGGCCACATCGCCGACCACGGTTGCGGTGCCGTAGGGCAGGTTGATGCTCTGGGCGGGCATCACGGCTGCCCCACCTGGTTCGGCCCCACCCCAGCCGACCACAGGCACCGGGCGGACATGGGAGGCGAGTGCATCGACGGCGGATCCGGTCGCAGCGTCGACCGCCCGCACCAGCGTGAGCGCGGACTGCGCGATACCGGTGATCGCACCTGTCAGGGGCTGAAGTGCGGGAACCTCCGTGCGTGCCACACCAGCACTGTCGATGCGGATCATGGGCTCAACCCAGCGCAGCGCTTTGAGGATGCCCTGAGCGATCTGCAGTGTCCGGGCGTAGCCGCTGGTCGAGGTGCCGCACAGGCCGGCTGCCCAGCCCGTGGAGTCCGCCTGTGTGAGCGCGGTACTCAGCCGGTGGTGTGCCGCGTCCGCCGCCGCGCCCTGCCACACCTCCGGTTCGGTCATCCCCAGGCCCCGGCACTGCGCGGCGAGTTCGGAGATGTGATTGCCGGCATCCGACCAGGTACGTGCCTGCTCAAGAATCTCGCCGGTAGCGGCGTGCTCCACCGCGGGAACCGTCACCCCGCTCATGGCAGCTCACCTCCACCGGTGGGAGCCAGGCACCGTGCAGCCACCGAATCGGCCGCGGTGTTGGCGTCCTTAAAAGACGAGATATCGGCGCACATCCGCTGCCACTGATCCAGTTGGGAACGCAGGGCGACGGGGACGGCGGTGTTGGCGAGTTCCACTGCCGTGCCCATGCGTGGCCCGGGACCGGGAATCAGCCCTGGGCTGAGCCTTCCGGCCTGGTCGGAGGTCTGCGCGTGGAGCTTCTCGCTGGCCATGAGGACGTGCTCCAGGGCGATGGGGTCGAGGTTGAGGACGTCGCCGTAGTTCAGCTCTGTTTTGTTGTTTCCTGCTTCGCGTGGCTCGCCGGACTGGCCCTCGGGGTCGGGGGCGGAAAGCCCGCGCAGGCTGCCCTCCACCTGGTCCGTGAGTTCTGTGTGCTTGGTGAGCCCCAACCGGGCGCGTTCGGCCCCCGCCTGCACAACATCTTCGGCAGTCTGGTTTGCCGTGCTGGATACTGTGTCTCCGACGTGGCCGAGTATCTGCTCGATCCCCGGTGCGAGCGTGGTGGTCTCTGGCATTGTTCCCCCTTCGTGTTCGGTGGCCTGGTGGCGGGTCTGCTTTGCCGCCTGTGGCCGGTGCGTTTAGGAAAACACCGCCGGCGGGGAAGTCATAGGGGTTGCGGCCCCAAGAGAGACTTCTGTGGATAGCCACGTCGGGGATATCCACAGTGGCCGCGGAAGTACCCCAGACCTATTCCCTCCGAGCGGCAGCGCGGGGGCTGGTTTCTCGTTACCCTGGTGGCATGCGAATCTCCGTGATCCAGATGAGCGCCCAGCCGGATGTTGAGGCGAACCTCGCCCTCATCCGGAAGTACATCGCTGGCTCCGCGCAGAACGGTGCTGACCTCGTGGTTTTCCCCGAGGCTGCGATGTTTCCCTTCGATTCCGGGCGCCTCGACACGGTCGCTCAACCCCTCGACGGTCCCTTCGGTCGGGCCATCAAGGCCACTGCCGAGGAGCACGGGATCGTCGCCGTCGTGGGCATGTTCACCCCGGCGGATACGGTTTTCCGGCTGCCCAATGGGGAGCTGTCCACCGAGCGCCCGGACGATAGCGGTGGCATCCAGGAGTTCCGCCGCGTGACCAACACCCTGCTGGTCGCGGGCCCGGGGATCTTCGCGGGCTACGACAAGATCCACTGCTTCGACGCCTTCGGCCACCAGGAGTCCGCCACCGTGCGTCCTGGCAACCGTCGCGTGACTTTTGAGCTCAACGGCGTGAAAATCGGCCTGGCCACCTGCTACGACATCCGCTTCCCCGGCCACTTCATCGCCCTGGCGCAGTCCGGTGCGAAGGTCATCGTCGTGCCCACCAGCTGGGCCGATGGGCCAGGCAAGCTCGATCAGTGGCGTGCGCTGACCTCAGCACGTGCCCTGGACTCCAGCTCCTACCTCGTGGCCGCTGGCATGGCCCGCCCCGGCAGCCCCGAGGATTACGGCAAGCCAGAAGGCCCCACCGGCATCGGGCACTCCGTGGTGGTGAGCCCGCAGGGGGCCAAGCTCGCGGAGACCGGCTACGCCGCCCAGGTGCTGACGGTGGATATCGACCCGAATTCCGTGGATCACGTCCGCAAGGGCCTGCCGATCCTCGGCGGCCACAACCTCGACCGCGAGATCACCGAGACGATCCACATCGAGCCAGAGGACTAGCCTAAGCCCCATCCACGCTGAGCTGCTCGGAATCCGCGCCCGCTGCCAGCAGCGCATCCACGCTCGCGGTGACCTGCGCGTGACTCCCGGCGACGAGCACCCGGGCGCCCTGCCACGCACCGTCCCGGATGGCGGCGTTCACGGCATGGCCGACCCGCAGCAGTCCATCGAGCTCCGCCGACGCCCCCGTCAGCTCCTCCACCCCGGCCGCCTCCGCCGCCACGGGCACCACCCGCAGCCAGTCCCAGGCGCGCGCAAAGCCCAGCAGACTGGGAAGCTCGTAGAATTCGGCGACGCTACCCGCTCCGACATACAGCGCGGTCTCCGGTGGCTCGGGCTGCTGCGCGAGCTCCAACAGCAGGGCCCGCAGTGGAGCCAGGCCTGTGTCCTGCGCAATCATGCACACCGGGCGCTCGTCCTCCGCATCCACACTGAGGAAGCCATAGCTCGCCCCGAGCACCCATTGATCACCGACCTGGGCCTGCGCGAGGATTGCGCGCCGGGCCTCGGTGTCCCCGCGCACGTGGAACTCGATCAGCCCGTCCGGGTTCGCGGGCGTGGCGGGGTGCAGGTATTGCCACTGGGTGTCGCCGTAGGGGGTACGGATGTCCAGGTACTGCCCGGTCCACCAGGGTTGCGGTGAGCTTTCCTGCACGCGAATGACGCCGATCGCGGGCCGTCCGGCGGCGTCGTCGCCGGGGTAGGCTTCCGCCACGTCGAGGACCTCGGCGGTGCGCGTCGCGGTCGCGGTGCTGCGCTGGGCGCCGATGGCGAGCAGGTGGCAGGTCAGGTCCGCGGCATCCTCCAGCGTGGCCTGTGCTTGCTCATCCAGGGTCAGGACGTCGGCCCCCGCGTGGCCGAGTGCCCGGGCGAGCGCACCGTAGTGCTCGGCCTCCAGCCCGTGCTTGCGCAGGTCATGGCCGAGGGCAAGAAGGAAATCGGCTTCCTGGTGGGGGTATTCGCCGGTGTAATCCCCCGGGTCCTGAGCTAGACCGAGGCTGGTGAGTAGTGCCCGGATGCTCCGTGCCAGGAGGGACTGGTCTGGTTTCAGATCCGACCACGTGCTCGAGGAAGCGTTTGGGAAACCCCCGGTGCGCACTGGTTGGGCGGTGGGCGCGAGCGCGGGGCCCTGGGTATCGAGGATGTCCCGGACGCGTGCGCTCAGGGGCTCGAGGTGGTCGAGGATGGGGGAGAGCAGGTCAATGGAGCCGCGGTCGCTGGGCGCTGCGTGATGTGACATTGTGTGGGCTCCCTTCCTGGGCAGCTGCCGCGGAGGCAGCGGCCAGCTGTGATGCGGGCTCATTGTCCCATAATTCTTTAGCCCAAGGCCATCATCGGGGGCTGCGCGGCGTGGCCGGGGCAGGGAAGGGTAAGAGTGGGCCGGGGATCAAAAAATATTTTAGGTTGAGTGGAATAGACTCAAGGCTGGCGTGGTTGAGTCTAGTGAACTCAATTAGGATAGGTAGCAACAAACCTCACCACAGAAAGGTCACGACATCATGAGCTCCTTCACTCCAACCACCATGACCCGCGAAGCAATGCAGACCGCCCTTCAGGACGCCTCGAACCGCGGGAACCCGGACATCCGTCCCGGCCACCTGCTGGTGGCCCTGCTCGAGCAGCAGGACTCCATTACCCAGCCGATCCTCACCGCCGCCGGCGTCAACGCCGACGCCGTGCGGACCCAGGCGAAGTCCCTCGTGGAGGGCTACCCCACCGCACAGGGCTCCGGCATGGCCAACCCGCAGTTCAACCGCGACGCCCTGAACGCCATGACGGCCGCCCAGGAACTCGCCGGGGAACTCGGCGATAGTTACGTCTCCACCGAGGTGCTGCTCGCCGGCATCGCCAAGGGCAGCTCGGACGCCGCCACGATTCTGCACAACCTGGGTGGCACTTTTGACGCCCTGCGTGGTGCTTTCGAGAGCGTGCGTGGCAACCGCAAGGTCACCACCGAAGAGCCGGAGGGCCAGTTCCAGGCCCTGGAGAAGTACTCCACCGACCTCACCGCCGCCGCCCGCGCCGGGAAGATCGACCCGGTCATCGGCCGCGACCAAGAGATTCGCCGCGTGGTCCAAGTGCTATCGAGGCGCACGAAAAACAACCCCGTGCTCATCGGTGAACCGGGCGTGGGTAAGACCGCGATCGTCGAGGGGCTGGCCCGCCGCATCGTCGCGGGTGACGTTCCCGAGTCCCTGAAGGGTAAGAAGCTGGTCTCCCTGGACCTGGGCGCGATGCTCGCGGGTGCGAAGTACCGCGGCGAATTCGAGGAGCGCCTCAAGGCCGTCCTCGATGAGATCAAGGAAGCCGACGGCGAGATCGTCACCTTCATCGACGAGCTGCACACCATCGTCGGTGCTGGCGCCGGTGGCGACTCCGCGATGGATGCCGGCAACATGATCAAGCCGCTGCTCGCCCGCGGTGAGCTGCGCCTGGTCGGTGCGACCACCCTGGACGAGTACCGCCAGCACATCGAGAAGGACCCGGCCCTGGAGCGCCGCTTCCAGCAGGTCTACGTCGGCGAGCCGACCCCGGAGGACACCATCGGTATCCTCCGCGGGCTCAAGGAGCGCTACGAGGTGCACCACGGCGTGCGTATCCAGGACTCCGCCCTGGTCGCTGCCGCCAGCCTCTCGGATCGCTACATCACCAGCCGCTTCCTGCCGGATAAGGCCATTGACCTGGTCGACGAGGCCGCCTCCCGCTTGCGCATGGAGATCGACTCTCGACCGGAGGAGATCGACAACGCCGAGCGCATCGTGCGTCGCCTCGAGATCGAGGAGATGGCCCTGGCCAAGGAGACTGACGCCGCCTCCAAGGACCGCCTTGAGCGCCTGCGCTCGGAGCTGGCCGATGAGAAGGAAAAGCTCGCCGGCCTGACCGCCCGCTGGGAGAACGAGAAGTCCAGCATCGACTCGCTGCGCGGAATCAAGGAGGAGCTCGACGCCCTGCGCCGGGACTCCGAGATCGCGGAGCGCGACGGCGACTACGCCAAGGTCGCTGAGCTGCGCTACGGCCGCATCCCGGACGTCGAACGGCGCCTGGAGGAGGCCGAGCAGGCCCAGGCCAAGGCGCAGGCCGACAACCAGGAGATGATGCTCACCGAGGAAGTCACCCCGGACACCATCGCCGAGGTCGTCTCCGCGTGGACCGGCATCCCGGCCGGCAAGATGCTGCAGGGAGAAACCGAGAAGCTGCTGGAGATGGAGAGCGTCCTGGCAGGCCGCGTCGTCGGCCAGAAGGATGCAGTCAACGCGGTCTCCGACGCCGTGCGCCGCGCGCGTGCCGGCGTGGCCGACCCGAACCGTCCGACCGGCTCCTTCCTCTTCCTCGGCCCCACGGGCGTGGGTAAGACGGAGCTGGCCAAGGCGCTGGCGGAGTTCCTCTTCGACGACGAGCACGCGATGGTCCGAATCGACATGTCCGAGTTCGGCGAGAAGCACTCCGTCGCCCGCCTGGTCGGTGCCCCTCCGGGATACGTCGGTTACGACCAGGGCGGTCAGCTGACCGAGGCGGTGCGCCGTCGCCCGTACACGGTCGTGCTCTTCGACGAGGTGGAGAAGGCCCACCCGGACGTCTTCGACATCCTGCTGCAGGTTCTCGACGAGGGCCGCCTGACTGATGGCCAGGGACGGACGGTGGACTTCCGCAACACGATGCTGATCCTGACGTCCAACCTGGGCGCCGGCGGTAACCACGAGCAGATCATGGACGCGGTGAAGGCCCACTTCAAGCCGGAGTTCATCAACCGCCTGGATGACGTGCTGATCTTCGACCCGCTGTCCGAGGAGCAGCTGGAGCACATCGTTGATATCCAGATCGGCGGGCTGGCGGATCGCCTGGCCTCCCGCCGCCTCACCCTGGATGTCTCCCCGGAGGCGAAGGCCTGGCTCGCCAAGCGAGGCTACGACCCGGCCTACGGCGCCCGCCCGCTGCGCAGGCTGATCCAGAAGGCCATCGGCGATGCCCTGGCCAAGGAGCTGCTCTCCGGCGCGATCCGGGACGGTGATACCGTTCGCGTGGACGTGGACCCGCACGAGGTCGACGGCGTGGACAGCCTCTGGATTCACCGCGGCGAGTAATCGCTCTCGCCTGGGGTGGGCGGGGATCCTCGCCCCGGCAAAGCCCAAGGCCCGGCGGCGCTCAGCATCTACTGAGTGCCGCCGGGCCTTTTTCCTCTGCTCGCTGCGTTAATGCAGGGCGCAGCGGCTTAGTAGTTCGGGTTATAGACCGCCTTCGGCAGGCGCTGGGAATCCAGCTCGCCGCCGTCAGCCCCGATCACGCGCAGGGTCTTGCCGTCGATCACGATGGTGTTCGGTGCGGCGGGGACGCGGAACTTGCCGCGGGCCACGTCCGCGGAGGCCATGTCGACGTCCTCCTCGTAGCCCATGCCGTCGCTGTAGCCACGGTAGTAGTAGCGGCCGTTATCCGGGTTCTCGCAGATCGAGACGTAGGTGGAGCCGTTGGTCGCCGCGTATACCCACTCGTCGGTGGAGTTGCAGCGGGCGTTACTGCTGACCTCCCAGCCGTCGGAGCGGAGCCCGTAGGGGTAGTCGGACGGAGACGAGACCGCCTTCGGGCCGTTGGAATCATCCGGCTCGGAGGTCTCGGTGTCCTCGTCGTCGTCCTCGTCGTCCTCCTTTGCGGTCGTCTTCTCGGAGGAGGGTTCGTCCTCGTACTCCGTCTCGTAGACGGTGACAGGCTCATCGTTGGAGCCACCCTCCTTGGAGCCCGCGAGGAACCACCACAAGCCGCCACCGATCAGCGCGAGGATCAGGAGGAGGATGAGCGCGATCAGCCAGCCCTTGCCCGATTTCTTTTCTGGGGCTTGCTGATAAGGGGCCTGCTGTTGTGGCCCCTGGGCGTAACTCTGCTGGTAGCCACCCTGCTGATAAGGGCCTTGCTGGTAAGGGGCTTGCTGATAGCCCTGACCATTCGGCGGCCCCTGCTGGAAACCTTGCTGATAGGGGCCCTGCTGATACGGACCCTGCTGGAAGCCCTGACCGTAGCCCGCCGCGCCAGCCGCCGCCCCTGCCGAGGTCGCGCCCCGCTGGTAGTTCGGTGGCTGCGGCGAGTTCGCCAGCCCAGCCCAGTCCTCCGCCGGGTGCGACGAACGCAGGTCCGGGTCGGTGCTCTCCTTGCCCGAGTCCCGCGGCGCGTTGGGGGACGTCGGCGTGGGCTGACCAGCACTCGGTTGGTTGCCGCTCGGCTGGTTGGTGCCTGGTTGGCTCTGCGCCCACGGATTATCCGAGGGCTGATTCCATGGGTTCTCCGGCTGGCCATCGCCGGAACCAGACGGCTTCTTCTCCCACGGGTTTTCAGACATCCACTGCTCCAGTCTTTGAGGGGTAGAAAGCTAACCTAAAAAGCATATAAGAAAGCGCGCCTGAGCGGGGCGTAGACCCCGATAGGAGATGCTTCCACGGGGTCCTGTGTGGGCGAGGCTGAGCAATGGAAACCTCCGTCGCGCACAATCTCTAGGATGGTGACCATGAGCCAAGCAACTTCCCGGCGCGTGCACGATACCTTCTCCAAAATTCCGGGCCCATTCATCAGCGGTGAGCAGCTTTATGAGGCCTACCGCCTCGGCGAGCGCATGACCATCATCGACTCCCACTGGGCCAAGACCGAGAACAGCGCGTGGGAAGCCTACGTGGGCCAGCACCTGCCAGGGGCGATGTTCTGTAACCCCCTCCAACACCTGGCCGGCACCCCCTCCCGGGCGCGGGGCCGCAACCCCATGCCGGGCCTGGCCGCCCTGCAACGCAGTTTCTACAACTGGGGCATCACGGAGGGCCGCCCCGTCGTCATCTATGACGCCGGGCGCAATATTTATGCTGCTCGCGCCTGGTGGATCCTGCGCTGGGCTGGCGTCGAGAACGTGAAGATCCTGAACGGCGGAACTTCCCAGTGGGAGGAGGCGGGCGGCGACGTCGCTGGCGGAATCGGTGCTCTCCGCGGACGCGGGGACTTCAAGATCCGACCCCGCTCCATGCCGGAGCTGTATATCGACGAGATCGACGTCTGGTGCCGCGACCGAATGCTGGTGGATTGCCGCGACCCGGAGCGCTTCCGTGGTGTTCGGGAGCCCTTCGACCACCAGGCAGGTCATATCCCGAGCGCGGTGAACATCCCCGTGGCCTCCTTGCTGGACGAGGAGGGCAAGGTCCTGGGTGGCGCCCAGCTGCGTGAGATCTTCGCCAGCCACGGCATCGATGAGAACACCGAGCTGACCGTGCACTCCGGGTCCGGGCTGGACTCCGCCCTGTTCCTGGCCGCGATGGAGGAGGCGGGCCTTCCCGTCGGGCGGCACTTCGTGGGTGGTTGGTCACAATGGTCCGCCTCCTCCTCCCGCAAGATCGCGCGCGGTTAAGCTGGGGAAGCATGACAGACGGGCACGATTTTGAAGACCTCGGCAGCGAGGGGGATGTCGGCGCCGCAGGCTTCGGCGCTGCCGACGTGGATGCCGTCGCTACAGGCCGCGGGGGAGCTCCGGGGGCCGAGCGCACTCCGGTGGGCGCGCCACTCGCCGGAACGACCGCGCCGCTGAATGCGGTGCCGCACCCCGTGTTCGCCTCCGGCTCCGCAGGTGCGGGCGTTGCCGTGATTCCGGACCCCGACAAGGAGATCGTGGAGGTACAGTCCCCGGTCGCGGGAACCCTCGTGCGGGTGCAGCCCCACATGTTCGTCGTGGAGCTGGAAGACGGTAGCGCCCGCGTGTTGGTGCAGATGGGCATCGATACTGATCAGCTCAACGGGCAAGGCTTCGCGACCCGCTGGGTCGAGGGCTCAACCGTGCAGGCGGGAACCCCGGTGGTCACCTACGCGCCGAAGGAGGTCGGCCGCCTCGGCTACGACCCGATCGTGCTGGTGTTGGCGCTGTCCCACGGGGCGGAAGAGATCGAGTTTCCCGTCGCACTGAGCGGCCCGTGCGCGGCGCAAGACGAGCTGTTTAGGGTCTAGACGCATGGCACGGCGCCTATTGAATCTCGTCGCGATGCTGTGGATGCTTACCGCGTTGACGGGCTTTCCGCAGTTGCTGGACACCGACGTGCTGCGCCGGGTGGCGACCTATTACTTCCTGGGGCTGTTTGCGCTGCAGATCATCCCGTTGGTCATGACCTACAACGGCAGCTTCGGTCACCGGCTCCACCCGATCAACGTGGCCTATATGGCGCTGGCCTCACTCGGGCTGGTCGGCAGCGTGATGCTGGCGATCGTGTTCGGGGTGCACGGTGGCCCGGGGGTCACCATTCTCGCGGGCGCGCTGCTGTTCATGGGGGTTGTGGGCGCGACGGTGCTCGCACTCTTTGCCCAGCCGTGGCGCGACTGGGCCTTTAAGCAGCGTGAGAGCGAATATCTGGAGCGGATGAATCACCGCTTAGACGTGCGCGCGGAGGCACGCTCCGAGCTGCACTCTGCCTTTGGGGAGAGGGCCTTTGGGGAGAGGGCTTTTGGGGAGAAGGCCTCTGGGGGCGAGGGCGGCAGGACACCCGGCGAGGAGGACTAACCTGCCGGCCCGAGATTAGTCTGCCGCTTTTAGAGGCCGTGTTTGGCGCGCATGATGCGCAACATCGTCTCCCGCGGCACGAGTCGCTGCAGGATATACGGCACCGGCGCCAGGGAGCCCCGGGCGTACACCGCACGCGGGCGCGCTTCTGCCACCACGGTGCCCACCAGCTCCGCGACGTCCTCAGCGCTGATGCCCTTGGCTTCGTTGTCGTTGAGGGTGTCGAGCATCCGGTGGAAGTCCCGCGAGTACGGGCCGGCGTCGTCGACGTAGATGGTGCGCCGCGAACTGAGCCCCGTGGCGATCGCGCCGGGCTCCACGGTGGAAATGCCGACCCCGAACGGCGAAAGCTCGCTGCGGGCAGAGTCGGCGAAGCTGCGGATCGCTGCCTTCGAGGCCACGTAGCTACCCCGGTAGCTCAGCGGGAAACTGCCCAGCATGGAGCCGATCATGACGATGCGGCCGAAACCCTGCTCGCGCATCGCCGGCAGGAACTTCTGGGTGAGCTCCACGTGCCCGATGACGTTGACCTGGAACAGCCGCTCCAGCGCCTCCCGGGGTAGCTCCTCCAGTGGGCCGTTCTGGCTCTCGCCTGCATTGTTAACGAGCACACCCGGCGCGCCAAGTGCCAGGACGTCCTCGGCGAAGGTCTCAATAGAGGCCGGATCTGCGAGGTCTAAGGCTAGGTACTCCACATTCGGTACCGGGTCGGTGAGCGTGGCCGGGTTACGTGTGGTTCCGACCACCCGGAATCCGGAAGCCACGAAGCGGGCTGCGACCGCCTTGCCGATCCCGCTGCTCGCCCCGGTCACGACGGCGAGGCGGCCGTCCGGGACCTGGGGCAGGGCTGGGGGCAGGAGCCACGAGCTGAGGGAATTCACAGAAGTCTTTTTAGGCACAAAAGGAACCTTACCCCTGAAAACGTGACCCCGGCCACTATTGTCTGGAGCCTCCGATAGGATTTAGGCGGAATAAGCACACCACAAACCGGAAAGTTTGAGCTTGATGGCTACTGATCACGCAGCTTTTGTCCACCGCCACATCGGGCCCAACGGCAGCGATACCCAGGAGATTCTCGACTTCCTGGGCTATGATTCCTCCGCTGCGCTCGCGGAGGCCGCCCTTCCTTCCTCCATCGTTCAGGAGGGGCCGATCGGCCTGCCTGACGCGCTGACCGAAACCGATACTCTCGCCGCGCTTAAGGCGATGGCGTCGAAGAATAAGCCGATGAAGCAGCTCATCGGTAACGGTTACTACGACACGATCACCCCCGCGGTGATCCGCCGCAACGTGGTGGAGAACCCGGGCTGGTACACCGCCTACACCCCGTACCAGCCGGAGATTTCCCAGGGTCGCTTGGAGGCGCTGCTGAATTTCCAGACCATGGTGCAGGACCTCACCGGCCTGCCGATTGCGGGCGCATCCCTGCTGGACGAAGCCACCGCCGTCGCCGAGGCCGTGCAGCTCATGGCTCGTGGCAACACCAAGGCCGCCAAGCAGGGTGGTGTGGTGCTGCTGGACTCCTCCCTCCACCAGCAGTCCATCACCGTTACCGAGGCTCGCGCCGAGGCTGCAGACATCCCGGTCAAGGTCGTCGATTTTAAGGACGCTACCGCCGCCGATTTCGCCGCCGCCGCGGGAGACACCCCGCTGGTCGGTGTTGTGGTCTCCAACCCGGGGTCCACCGGCCGGATCCGTGACCTGAGCGGTCTGATCTCCGCTGCGAAGGAGGCCGGCGCGCTGGTCACCGTCGCCGCCGACCTGCTGGCCCAGGTCCTGGTGACCTCCCCGGGCTCCCTGGGTGCGGACATCGCGGTGGGCTCCGCCCAGCGTTTCGGTGTGCCGCTGTTCTTCGGCGGCCCGCACGCCGGCTTCATGGCCTGCGTCGATTCCCTGCAGCGCAAGATGCCGGGCCGCCTCGTGGGTGTGTCCAAGGACGCGGAGGGTACCCCGGCATACCGTCTGGCGCTGCAGACCCGCGAGCAGCATATTCGTCGCGACAAGGCGACCTCGAACATCTGTACCGCCCAGGCTCTGCTGGCCGTGGTGGCGGGCTTCTACGCCGTCTGGCACGGCCCGGCTGGCCTGCGCCAGATCGCAACCCAGGTGCACGGCCGCGCCGTCGCTCTGGGTGTGGGTCTGTCTGAGGCTGGTCTGAGCCTGGCTCACGACTCCTTCTTCGATACCGTGACCGTGGATGTGTCCAGCGTCGGTGGCGCGGACGCCGTCCTGCAGCGTGCGGTGGACGCGGGCTTCAACCTGCGGAAGGTCGACGAGGACCACGTCGGAATTTCCGTCGGCGAGTCCACCACTGACGAGGACGTCGCTGAGCTGCTGGCCGTCGTCGCGAAGAAGGAGGGCGCAAGCGCGGATACCTCCGGTTTCGACCTTTCTGCTGGCCCGCTGGCTGATCTTGATGTGCTGCGCGAGGACGAGATCCTCACCCACCCGATCTTCACCGCCATCACCTCTGAGACCCAGATGATGCGCTACATGCGCAAGCTGGCGGACCGTGACCTGGCGCTGGACCGCACGATGATCCCGCTGGGCTCCTGCACCATGAAGCTCAACGCCGCCGTCTCCATGGAGCCGATCACCTGGCCGGAGTTCGCGGGCATCCACCCGCACGTCCCGGCCGATCAGGCCGCGGGCTGGCTCGAGCTCATCGATGACCTGGAGGAGCGTCTGGCCAAGATTACCGGCTACGCGAAGGTCTCCGTCCAGCCGAACGCTGGTTCCCAGGGCGAGTTCGCAGGCCTTCTGGCGATCCACCGCTACCACCTCTCCCGCGGTGACGATCAGCGCGATAAGGTGCTGATCCCCACCTCCGCGCACGGCACCAACGCCGCTTCCGCCGCGCTGGCTGGCCTGAAGGTCGTGGCCGTGAAGTCCGCCGAAGACGGCTCCATCCTCCTGGATGACCTGGACGCCAAGCTGGAGAAGTACGGCCCAGAGGTCGCCGGCATCATGATCACCTACCCGTCCACCCACGGCGTGTTCGAGGAGCACGTCCGCGAGGTCTGCGACAAGGTCCATGCTGCGGGCGGCCAGGTGTACATCGACGGGGCGAATCTCAATGCGCTGGTCGGCCTGGGCCAGCCGGGGCAGTTCGGTGGCGACGTCTCCCACCTGAACCTGCACAAGACCTTCACTATCCCGCACGGCGGCGGTGGCCCGGGTGTGGGCCCGGTCTGCGTGGCCGAGCACCTCATCCCGTTCCTGCCGACCGATGCGACCGTCGAGCAGTCTGAGGACCCGAACACCGGCCTGCCGGTCTCCGGGGCAGCATACGGCTCCGCCGGTGTCCTGCCGATCACCTGGTCCTACATCGCGATGATGGGTGACGAGGGGCTGACCGAGGCCTCCCGCATGGCCCTCGTCAACGCGAACTACATCTCCCGCAAGCTCGCCGATCACTTCCCGACGCTCTACACGGGCAAGAACGACCTGGTCGCCCACGAGTGCATCCTGGACCTCAATGCCCTGACCAAGGCCTCCGGCGTGACCGCCGAGGACGTCTCCAAGCGCCTGATGGACTTCGGTTTCCACGCCCCGACCCTGGCCTTCCCGGTGCCAGGCACCCTGATGGTCGAGCCGACCGAGTCCGAGGACAAGGGGGAGCTGGACCGCTTCATCGAAGCGATGATCACCATCCGCGGTGAGATCCAGGAGATCATCGACGGCAAGGTCACCGTCGAGGAATCCGTGCTGCGCCACGCGCCGTTCACCGCGTTCAGCGTGACCCGCGACGACTTCGAGGAGGCCGTCTCCGGCGGCAAGTTCTCCCGCCAGCAGGCTGCCTTCCCGGTGGATGGCCTGCGCCACACGAAGTACTTCCCGCCGGTGCGCCGCATCGATAACGCCTACGGCGACCGCAACCTCGTGTGCTCCTGCCCGCCGCTCGAGGCTTTCGCTATCGAGGACTAAGACCCAGCACGTTTGAAGGAAGGTTTTGCAATGACTGATTCTGCAAGCACCCCGAAGCACACCGCCCTGCACCACGTGCACGAGCAGCTCGGCGCCCGCTTCACCGACTTCGGTGGCTGGGACATGCCCCTGAAGTACGGCAAGGAGCTCGACGAGCACCGCGCCGTCCGCGAGACCGTCGGCGTCTTCGACCTCTCCCACATGGGCGAGGTGGAGGTCTCCGGCCCGCAGGCCGCGGAGTTCCTCGACTACGCCCTGATCTCCCGCCTTTCCGCCGTCAAGGTTGGCAAGGCGAAGTACTCCATGCTCTGCACCGAGGACGGCGGCATCGTGGACGACCTGATCACCTACCGCCTCGCGGATGACGACTTTCTCGTCGTCCCGAACGCCGGCAATGCCCCGCGCGTCGCCGAGGCCCTGGCGCAGCGCGCCGAAGGTTTCGACGTCACCGTCGTGGACCAGACCGCGAACAAGTCCCTCGTCGCGATCCAGGGACCGAAGGCCGCCGAGGTCATGCACGCGATCGTCGAGAACGTCACCGATGCGCCGGAGGCTTCCGGCGCGACCGAGGATGTCAAGGGCGCGGTCGACGGCCTGGGCTACTACGCCGCCTTCAAGGGCATCGTCGCCGGTCAGCCGGCACTGATCGCCCGCACGGGCTACACCGGCGAGGACGGCTTCGAGATCATCGTGGACAACGACGCCGCCGAGCAGGTGTGGAACGTCGCGCTGGGCAAGGCCACGGAGCTGGACGGCCTGCCCTGTGGTCTGGCTGCCCGCGACACCCTCCGCCTGGAGGCTGGCATGCCGCTCTATGGCAACGAGCTCAACGACGAGCTCACCCCGGTCGACGCGGGCCTGGGGATCCTGGCCGCGACGAAGTCCAAGGATTCCTTCGTGGGGCGCGATGCGATCGTGACGGCGAAGGAGAAGGGCGCGGCGCGGGTGCTCATCGGCCTGCAGGGTGAGGGTCGCCGCGCAGCCCGCAGTGGCTACGCGGTCCTGGCCGGCGAGGGCGAGGATGCCCAGCCGATCGGAGAGGTCACCTCGGGCGCGCTCTCGCCGACCCTGGGTTACCCGGTCGCGATGGCCTACGTGGATAAGGCCGCGACCGAGGAAGGCGGGGCAGCGGCCGTGGGGCAGACCGTGCAGGTCGATATCCGCGGCAAGCAGTACCCGTACCAGGTCGTGGAGATGCCCTTCTACCAGCGCGAAAAGTAGGGCAGCCGGGGCCTCACCGCCCCGCCCTACCCCTATTTCAGGTTTATTTCACGTTTTGCAGAGTTTGACGTCGGAAAACCCCAGAAAAGCGGCATCAAACTCTGCAAAACATGAAATGGGGGTGGCCCAGCCGGCCCCGGGCCCAGGTATCCCCGTGATATCCGCCGCAGCGGGCCGGCTGTGTAGTACAGTTTGCCGTGTTCGATGTGGTGGGGATTACGCCCAATGCCCATGACACGCCCACAGTTTTTGAAGATGATCGTGAGGAGCGACCATGACTGCTTTGCCTACTGACTTCCTGTACTCCGAAGAGCACGAGTGGGTTAACACCACCGACATCACGGAGGGTGAGGTCGTTCGCGTTGGCATCACCCACATCGCGGCAGAGGCTCTCGGCGAGATCGTGTTCGTCGAGCTCCCAGAGGTCGGCGACGAGATTGAGGCCGGCGAGCCATTCGGCGAGGTCGAGTCCACCAAGTCCGTGTCCGACATTTACGCGCCGGTTTCTGGCGAGATCGTCGCCGTGAACGAGGAGCTCGAGGACAACGCCGGCGTCATCAACGAGGATCCCTACGGCGAGGGCTGGCTTTACGACGTCCGCGTTTCCGAGGCGGGCGAGCTGATGGACAGCGCCGACTACGCTGCTGCCAACGAATAAGAGGCGCTGACGCGCCGTTCGGGCGGGGAGTGAGGCTGGCTGCCAGGCTCGCTCCCCGCTTTCTGTTGCTGCACGGGGAGGCGGACTAGGCTGAACGACATGAGTGGATCGATTGTTGCCCTGCTCATCGGGCTGATTTTGCTCGTTGTGGCGGTGTGGTTGCTGAAGCACGCGAGCTCCCAGGGGGAGTCTGGCGGTGCTGCGGCAGCTAGGCAGTCGGTTCCTCCCGCTTCTTCCCTCCCGGACCCCGACTCCACCGACGACGACGGCGACGCGAACGGCGCGGCGTCGACCGCTGGGGCGGTTCCTGGCGCTGCCGATGGCGGCGGGTCGGCCGACGAGCGGGCCGACCGTGCGGGCGAGGGTGCTGTCGCAAGCCCGGTTGGGGAGCAAGCCCAGCCAGAGGACGCGCCGGAGCTGCCCCCGGAGGACGCACAGGCCCCGGAGGAGGGGCCGGATATGGTGGCCGCCGAGACTGCCCAGGGTGGGCTGTTTGCCTCGATCCGCCGCCGGCGCCGCCAGTGGGCTGCCGTCAACGGGGCGGAGTTCACCCGTGAGGATCTCGATTTGCCGCAGGAGTGGCCGATTGCCGCACTGCACGCGGTGAGCGTTTCTCCCATTCGGGCCCTGGCCAAGGATGTGGTCAGTGGCTTTTGGGAGGGGCACGAGTACCACGTGGCAGACCTGGGGGAGGGCACGCTCATGGCGATGCGCCGGGCGGCCGCGTCCCCGGTGACGGTGCACTATTCCCGCGAGCAGGGGGTGACAGAGGGGCTGCGACGTTCCGAGCTGCTGGATCAGCCACCTTATGCCGCTTATACCTCCGACGTGCGGGCTCTCGACCGCATGCTGGATGTCCGGGTGGAGGACAGCCTCGCGGCGCTGAGCCAGGTCGCCTCCGACGTAATCTGGGGTGGCGACTGGGTTATCTTGAGCATTAGCCGGAAGCTGGACTTCAGCATCTGGCTGCGGATCCTGCCGGAGCTGCTCTCCCTCGCGCACGCGGCGATGGTTCTTCCGCCGCGCACGATGAGCGTGGTCCTGGAGCTGGAGAACGCGGACCAGACACGGGCGCTGCCAGGCACTTCGGTCTCGCTGACTCCTGCCGGGGCGGAATCTTCTGATCGCCAGCAGGGCGAGGGTGCGTCGCAGGACAAGGCCGGTCGGGAGCGCAACGAGGGCGACGAGGCGCCCGTGGGGGAGAAGAAGCCGCGGCCGGGTTACCTGCGCCCCGTGGGGCAGACCCCGTCCGCACCCGTGGCGGAAGGGGAGCCAGCGGAGGCTGCCGCGTCGCCGAGTTCGGATCCGACAGCTGAAGAAGTCTACGCCGGGCAAGAAAGTGACGAATCAACTTTCTCGGATCGTCCGCATATCGAGCGGCCGGCTAATCCCGTGGAATTCCCTCGCCGTTTCGATCGGGAGCGTGAGGCGAACCTGACTGATGATTTCAATGGCCCGGCGCTTGAAATGGATTCGGAGAATATCCCTCTCATTGGGGAGGATCCGGACCATATTTCTGCATCGGTCGGTCAGCGCCTCCAGGTTATTCGCGCCGATATTGAGAGGGCGCCCACAATCTTTAGTGACGAGCTGTCCGCCACTGCTGCGGAACGGCGGGGGCAGCGCCGTCGAAGTGGCCGTCACCGTGCTCCGGATGCGCGCCATGCACTGCCGTCCCCGATTGAGCCGGTCGAGGCGGAGATTGAGCTGGTGGAGGCGGAAATCGTCGAGCCGGATGATGATGAAGGCACGGGTTCGCAAGAGCGTTAAATTCTTCAACTCGAGGTAGCCTCATGGTTACTTCCAGCGGGCGCGAGCAATGGCGGAATTATTCGCGCCTTAATTGTTGAAGGATATATCTCCACATAGAAATTCACTTCCTTTAGAAACATAACTCCCGTCATGCCAACTAAAAAGACCGATTGATTAATTGTGGAAACAATACGGGCATATTGGATTATTTGTGATATTAGGCATAAAGTATTGCTTTTTCCTGAAAGCGAAATGTAAAAATGGAAACCATGAACACTGTTAAGGGTCAAGGCGCTACGGCGTCCGGACGCATGCTTCCAGTCAAGCCTGTGTCCCACGGCAAGGCCGTGCTCATTCTCGGACTGGGTACCGCATTCCTCGCTTTCACTCCTATCTGGGTGAAGGCCTCCAACATGGATCCTGCGACGCAGGCATTCCTCCGTATTCTGATCGGCCTGATCGTCCTGCTGCCGTTCGGCTTCTGGGAGATCAAGCGCAAGGGCTCCCTGCCGAAGGCGGGCATCATCATGTCCCTCGTTGCAGGCCTGTTCCTGGGTGTCGACTTCACCGCCTGGAACTACTCGATCTTCTACGTCGGCGCCGGCATCGCGGCCATCCTGCTGAACCTGCAGGTGATCGTCGTGCCAATGCTGACGGCGATCTTCGATAAGTACAAGATCCCGCCGGTCTTCCTGGTGCTCGTGCCGATCATGATCGTCGGTGTCATGCTCACCGGTGGTGTCTTCGAGGGCAGTGGAGAGTCCACTGGCCCGGAGCAGATCGCAGGCATCAACACCGCAACCCTGGGCACCCTGCTCGGCCTGACCTCTGGTATCTGCTACTCCTTCTACCTGTACTTCTCCCGCAAGGCTGGTACCACCGCTCCGCGTAAGGACCTGTACATCCAGCCGATGATGTACACCGCTATGGCTCAGCTGGTCGCACCGGCTATCTGGGCGCACACGGGCTCCCCGCGTGGCGGCTTCGACTTCACGCACGGCGTCCTCGTCGATGGTCACCTTCCTGCCGTTAATCCGGAGACCGCTCTGGGCGACGAACTGACCACCATGAACTGGATCTGGCTGATCATGCTGGCCACCCTCGGCCAGGCCGTCGCCTGGACCTTCGTCCAGTGGGGCACTGTCTGGCTGGATCCGACGCTCTCCGCCGGTATCCTGCTGCTCTCCCCGGTCTCCTCTGTGGTCATCGCCTGGCCACTGTTCGGTGAGGTTCCATCCCTGCTGCAGTTCCTGGGTATCCTCATGATTCTCGGAACGGTGATGTACCAAAACGGCCTCTTCGATAAGTGGCTAGGAAAGAAACAAAAGACAGGCGATGTCGGTAACGCGGAGGACACGATCGAAGACGAACTCGTCCGAGAAGGCCTCGCTCCGGGACACTCACCAGATGAGGCCAAGCCCCTGCGGGACTAAAACAAGCCCCTGCGGGACTAAAACAAGCCCCTGCGGGACTAAAAGAAGACTGTGAATCCGCTTCAATCGGAAGTGTGACCACGAAAAGCTAGCGTGGTCTGACCCTTCCACGCGGCAACCCACCCAATGAGCCCTCGCTGAACGCGAGGCCCACTGGGTGGGTTTTGTTTTTCCTGCGGTAACTTAAAGAACAGAAAAGCTTTCACCCCTCCTTCGGAAGGAACGCGTCCCATGGCACAGGAAATCCCCTCCGTCGACCGCGCCGCCGCTGCGCGACTCGCAGAGCTTGTCAAGGAGCTCGCCGTCGTCCACGGCAAAGTCACCCTCTCCTCCGGCAAGGAAGCTGACTACTACGTCGACCTGCGCCGCGCCACCCTGCACGCGGAAGCCTCCGCACTCATCGGCCAGCTCCTGCGCCAACTGACCAGCGACTGGGAATACACCAACGTCGGCGGGCTGACCCTCGGCGCCGACCCGGTCGCCACGGCGATCATGCACGCCGGCGAAGGGGTCGACTCTTTCGTCGTGCGCAAGGAAGCCAAAAAGCACGGCATGCAGCGCCGCATCGAAGGTCCGGATATCGCCGGCAAGAACGTGCTCATCGTCGAAGACACCACGACCACCGGCAACTCCCCACTCACCGCCGTAGCTGCTGCCCGCGAAGCCGGGGCGAACGTCGTTGGCGTGGCGACGGTCGTGGACCGCGACACCGGTGCCCGCGACGTCATCGAAGCTGAGGGCCTGGAGTACCGCCCGCTGCTCGGCCTGACCGACCTCGGCCTGAACTAGGCCTGCCCGCCGCCGCGGTGGTGAGATAGCCGCGCCGTGAACCCACAAGGAGACACCGATGCGCAGCACCCTGACGCAGAACCGAATCCTGAGCCACGTGCTGGAGCGAGCCGCCGAAGGCACCCGCGCCCTGCGCACCGCCGCACGCCACCCACACCCGGGCCGCATCGCCTACCTGGCGGCCGGCACCGTCTCTGTCGCTGCCGCAGCCACGCGCTCGGATCGCATCACGCGCGCCGTGAAGCCAACGCTCATGCCCCTGCTCGCGAGCACCGTGTTCGCCCCCGGTGCCACCGCAGATAACCCGCGCTCCTGGGGCAAGATCCACACCCCCAGCGCGGGGCAGGCGCTTCTACTCGCAGGTCTGGTAGGCGGCTGGCTGGGGGACATCACCCTGATGAACACCCAGTCCCGCAGCGCGGAGCCAGTCGAGCGGGCTAAAAGCCTCAACCGTGGTGCGGCGTGGTTCAGCGCCAACCAGCTGGCCTATATCTGGCTGCTCGCCAAGCGGGGCGCCCGGCCATCGCCGGCGGTCGCCGCGGCCCACCTGCCGGCCCTGGTGACGGGGCTGGGGTTAGCCAGATGGAAGCTACCCAAGGCCCTACCCGCCGCGGGCGGCTACGGCTCCCTGCTGGGAGCCACCAACATGCTGGCGCAAGACCCGGCCCTCCTTCGCAGCACACCAGAGGAAACCCCGGAGGACTACGGCCACGCCCTCGGCGGAACGCTCTTCCTGCTCTCCGACGCCCTGATCCTCAACCGCCTCACCCTGTTGAAGCACGCGCAGCGCCCCACCGCGCCAAGGGCGCTGAAGATCATCGACGCGCTCACCGACGGCGCGGTCATGGCGACCTATGTCATCGCGCAGCTACTGCTCGTCGACGGAATCAACGGCGCGCTGCACCAGAAAACAGAAAAGGCCGCGTAGTGAGCCACGAAGACAGGCAGGAGAGCACGCAGCCGGGCCACCAGTCGCCCCAGCAGCCGGAACCCACCGAAGGCTCCGGCAAGGGCCCGACCGAGTGGTTCGAATCCCGCGTCGGCGTCGGCCCCTGGGAGCAGGAGTACCCCGGGGTGCCGCTGCCTACGGAGGCCCATTTCGACCCGGAACTGCTCGACAACGGTGACCGCCGCAACGTCGTCGACGCCTACCGCTACTGGAAGATGGACGCCATCGTCGCGGACATCGACTCCCGCCGACACGAGCTGCACATCGCCATCGAGAACTTCGAGAACGACGCCAACATCGGCACCGTCGTCCGCACCGCCAACGCCTTCGCAGTGGATACGGTCCACATCGTCGGGCGCAAGCGCTGGAACCGGCGGGGCGCGATGGTCACCGACCGCTACCAGCACCTCGAACACCACAAGACCGTCGCCGAAGTACTCGACTATGCGGCGGAGCAGGACCTGGCGGTCGTCGCCGTGGACAACACCCCCGGCTCCGTGCCGCTGGAGACCGCTGAGCTGCCGCGCCGCTGCCTCCTGCTCTTCGGCCAGGAGGGGCCCGGAGTGACCGAGGAGGCGCAGCGCGGGGCGCGGATGACCGTCTCCATCGCGCAGTTCGGATCCACCCGCTCGATCAATGCGGGCGTGGCAGCGGGGATCGCGATGCACGCCTGGATCCGGCAGCACGCGGACCTCTCCCAGGCCTGGTAAAAGCAGCAAAACTTCGCGAAAATCGCCGGGATTGGGCAGACTTAAGGCGTGCACGAACGTTGGGATTACCGGGCCGATCTGGCCCAGCAAGCAATCATGGACCGCCACGCCTCGAAAGTATGGGGCGTGCCGCGGACTAATCTTGCTGTGATCGCCTGGCCGCCCCTGGCGCGGGACAAGGCCTTTTACCGCTGGCATTACTGGTGGCAGGCCCACTATGTGGACTGCCAGGTGGACGCCACGCGCCGTCGACCTTCCAAGACCCGCCAGCGTGAACTGCGAGCCACGCTCCGTGGCATGCGGCTGCGCAACCTCGCCCCCCTGACGCGGAATAACTACTACGACGACAAGGCCTGGCTCGCGCTGGCCATGTGGCGGGCGGAGCAGTACACCAAGGTCAAGCGGGTCTCTGCCCGCAAGGACCTGGAGGAGAACATCCTGGAGGGCGTGGATTCGCTCACGGGGGTGCTGCCGTGGCGCAGCAACGAGACCTTCTACAACGTTCCCACCAACGGGCCGGTCGCGATCATGGCCGCCCGCACCGGGCGCCTTGATCTAGCCCGTCAGCTGGTCGACTGGATCTGGGAGAACATGCTCAACGAGGACGGCCTGGTCATGGACGGGCTGTGGATGCGCATGAACGGCCCCGTCCCCGAACCAACGATTCACAGCTACTGCCAGGGCGTTGCCCTCGGGGCCTGCGTCGAGCTGGCCGTCGCCGAGCGCGAGCAGGCCCGCGTCGGGGAGGACGAGGTCTCGGAGGTTGGGATGGACTATATCTACCGCGCATGCGGCCTCATCGACGCGATCTCCGAGCACCTGACCAGCTCCAATGACGTCATCAACGCCCCCACCGCCGGCGGCGATGGCGGCCTGTTCAATGGCATTTTGGTCCGCTACCTCGCGCTCGCGGTGGAGAAGTTGCCGGAGCTGGGGCCACGGACACGCAAGGCCCGCTCGCAGGCGCGCAGAATCGTTTTGCACTCAGCCGAGTCCGCCTGGCGCTACCGTCTGGAAGTGGACGGGCTGCCCGTCTTCCCTTCCCGGTGGGATCGGGACGCGACGTTGCCGCATTCCGGTGGCCTGGTTGGTGCGACGATCGCCGGGGCGGTGGCTAGTTCCGACATCGCGGAGCGGGATCTGTCTGTGCAGCTTTCCGGGTGGAAGCTGATGGAGGCTGCCGCGCGCATCACGGAGCTGGAGGCCGCCCAGCGCGAGCAGGCTAACTAGCGCCCCAGCTTTTAGAGAATCCCTGGTCGTAGGGGGTTCTTCGCCACATGCCTGTGCTGCTTGCCCCCTCAAACGGGCGGGGACCGGCGGGGCTGCCGACGCGTAGAATGAAGTGCAGGCATAATTCAGGTGAGTAAACCATGCTGAGCGGGTGGCCCACGCCGCCCCGAAGCGGCACATAGGAGGCAAAAATGGCAATTGCAACCCCGGACGTCTACCGCGACATGCTGGACAAGGCGAAGGAGGGTGGCTTCGCTTACCCAGCGATTAACTGCACCTCCTCCGAGACCATCAACGCCGCCCTGAAGGGCTTTGCGGACGCCGAGTCCGACGGCATCATCCAGTTCTCCATCGGTGGCGCAGAGTTCGGTTCCGGCCTGAATGTGAAGAACATGGTGGCGGGCGCCGAAGCACTCGCGGCATTCACCCACGAGGCTGCGAAGCACTATGGCGTGAACGTCGCGCTGCACACCGACCACTGCCAGAAGGAGAAGCTGGATACCTTCGTCCTGCCGCTGCTGGAGATCTCCCGCAAGCGCGTCGAGGCCGGCGAGAACCCGCTGTTCCAGTCCCACATGTGGGACGGCTCCGCCACCCCGATCGATGAGAACCTGCAGATCGCCAAGGACCTGCTCGACAAGTCCGTCGCCGCAAACATCGTCCTCGAGGTCGAGATCGGCGTCGTCGGTGGCGAGGAGGACGGCGTCTCCGCCGACCCGAACGCAAACCTCTACACCACCGAAGAGGACTTCGAGAAGACCATCGACGTCCTCGGCCTAGGGGAGAAGGGCCGCTACCTGCTGGCAGCAACCTTCGGCAACGTCCACGGCATCTACAAGCCGGGCAACGTGAAGCTGCGCCCAGAGGTCCTCGACATGGGCCAGAAGGTCGCGGAGAAGAAGCTGGGCCTGGCTGAGGGCACCAACCCATTCGACTTCGTCTTCCACGGCGGCTCCGGCTCCGAGAAGGAGAAGATCGAGGAGTCCCTGCGCTACGGCGTCATCAAGATGAACATCGACACCGATACGCAGTACTCCTTCACCAACCCGGTCGCTCGCCACATGTTCGAGAACTACGACGGCGTGTTCAAGATCGACGGCGAGGTCGGTAACAAGAAGGTCTTCGATCCGCGCTCCTACCTGCGCAAGGCTGAGCAGGCGATGTCCGAGCGCATCGTCGAGGCCTGCCAGGACCTGCGCTCTGCAGGCAACACGCTGGGCAAGTAACACCCGCTTCCATATCGGCGCGGGGAAACAATGGCCTCCGTGCCGAAGCAAAAACTGATCAGGAGGAAGGACCAATGGCTGAACAACTGCGTACCGGCCGAGACCTCTTTGGTGCCGAGCACCCCGAGGTTCGCCTGCCGGAGGAACTGACCAGTGCCGTCACCGCCGATGACGCGGGCGCGGACCTGGAGTCGCTGGCTAAGATCGCGAAGGCCAACCCGAAGGACTCCGGTGCGTGGGCTGCGCTGGCCTTCCGCTTGATCGAGGCCGACGAGCCGGTCACCGCCTACGCCTGCGCCCGCACCGGCTACCACCGGGGGCTGGATGCGCTGCGTGGCAACGGCTGGCGGGGCACCGGCCCAGTGCCGTGGGACCACGTCCCCAACCAGGGTGTTCTGCGCGCGATCGGCGCGCTCGTCGTCGCCGCGAAACGCATCAATGAGGACGACGAGGTTATCCGCTGCCTCAATCTGCTCAACGACTGCGACCCGGCAGCCGTGCCGGCGATGAACCTTGAGGACATCGACAAGCTTTAAAAGGCTTGTACGCCCTCTCACTCTCAGCCCTTCGTGCTCGAGGCCACAGCTGGACGTGGCACACTGAAGGGCATGAGTACGCATCGGCCGAAAGATATCCCGCTGGGGGAGGACCTGGGTGAAATCCTCGATAAAGAGGAGGCCAAGTCCCGCCCAGCCCGGGCCCGGCTGCGTGCCCTGATCCGCCGCCGGCCGGGCATCGCGGCCGCCGCGCACAGTATCCGAGACCTTGCACCGAAGCAGCGCATGACGCGTGTGCAGGTTTCCTTCATCTTTGCCTTCCAGTGTGCGCTCGCCGCCGCACTGGCGTACTTCATTGCGATCGAGCTCTTCGATCACCACAACCCGTTCTTCGCTCCGATGGCGGGCATCATCACCCTGGGTGTCAGCGGCGGAAAACGCCTCCGCCGCGCCTTCGAGCTGGTGTTGGGCGTCAGCCTTGGGGTGGGTATCGGCGACCTTGTGATCCGAGAGATCGGGGCCGGCTATTGGCAGATCGCCGTGGTGGTCTTCACCGGCATCGTCATCGCCAGCTTCGTTGACCGCAGCCCGATGGTCGCGATACAGGCGGCCAATACCGGAGTGCTGATCGCTACCTTGCTGCCACCTGGTTCCGGGGGGTCTGCCGACCGCATGGTCGATGCGCTGATCGGCGGGGTGATCGGCATGCTCGTCATAGCTATCGTGCCCCGCTCGCCACTGCGCGCCGCCCGCCGCGACCTGTCCTCCCTGATCTCGAAGTCCGCTCTCGTGCTCGACGAGGTCGCGGCAGCGATGGAGCTCGGCGACGGCGACGCACTGGCCGAGGCATTAGAGACTGCGCGTGGCACGCAGTCCACGGTGAACTCCCTGATGGCGGAGTCCAAGGGCGGCGACGAGATCGTCACCATCTCCCCGCTCTACTGGTCCGCCCGGCGCCACTCCCGCTCCATGCAGCGAGCGCTCCTACCGGTGGATAACCTGGTCCGCAACATCCGGGTGCTTGCCCGCCGGGCGGAGATCATGGTCGAGGACGGCGAGCCGGTCCCGCAGGAGCTCGTGGAGGTCGTCCGTGATCTCTCTGACGCCCTCGGCCACCTGGGCGCGCTGTACACGATGGGTGGCACCCGTGGCAGCCGCCAGGAGCTGGTCGAGATCCCAGAGGTGATCCGCGCGCTGCAGAAACTGGCATCGGAAGCCAAGCCGGACATCATTCCGGACCAGGGGCTTTCGGGTCTGGTGATCGTGGCGCAGGTGCGCTCCGCGATCGTGGATGCGCTGATGGTCTGTGGCTATTCCCGCCCCTCCGCGATGGCCTCCCTGGCGCCTACGGTGAAAAACCCGTGGCACCCGCCGGAGGTCTGGGGCGAGGACCCGGATTTCGACGAGGACTGATCCCCACCGCTCCTAGCGGCGAATGAACTGCCCGTCGCGTAGGTGCCGGTAGAAGGTCACGGCCTTCAGCGGCCGCGGGTGCGTGACCGTATCCCGGGTGACCGTCATCTCCCGGGCACCTGCTTGCAGCGCCCGGCCCTTCAGAATCGTGGGCTCGGCCGGCGGCCGGAATCCCGCTGTAAACTTCGCCCACCAGCCACCCGAACGGGCCTTCGCCAGCCGGTTGACCTGCTCCGGGCTCGGCAACTGCACTGCCGCGATCCCAGGCGCGGACGGGGTCGGTACCAGCCGCACGCCGTGGGTGAAGTCCCCACGCGTCCCGCGGTCATGGTGGTAGAGCGTGTCGGAGTCCACGATGACCTCCCCGTAGAGCTCCCCGCCCTCCGGTCCGGTCAGCTCCGCGCTGCCCAGCACCACGATGGAGTGGTCGTCGCGAATGACGGGCGTGGGGACCGGCGGGGAGGTGAGCGCGAACTCCAGCGCTGCGCCCGGTTCCTCGGGTAGCCCCCAGCTGTGGGCGATGGCACTCTCCCCACCGGTGGGGACGTAGGCGAGCTGGGCCCACAGCGCGTCGATGCGCATGAGCTTCGAGGCCACGGCGGCCACGGTGGCGTCCTCACCGATAACGACTACCCGCACCGGTTCGCTGGTGACGTGCGGGGCGGGCTGCGGCTCGCCCTGGTGCGGCACATCCGGTTGGGCGGCGATCTCGTCGAGCGTGGGGGTGGGCTCGGTCACCAGCTCCGGCAGCGGGTTGAGCACCTTCAGCTCGCGGCGAGTGGGAATCGTGGAGACCTCGTGAAACTCCAGCTTCTCCGAGCCCTCGCCGGCGGCAGCGCGGACGTCCTGCTCCGTGAAATTGGATTTTGGGGTGAGCAACACGATTATCATGGCGTTTAGCTTAACCCGGGTGGCCACCACCGCGAGAGTGAGCCAAACGCGATGACAGCCGCCCGCGAGAACCCGTACGAGAAGAAAGGTGATTTATTCACGTGGATGGCTTCACACCCTTCGACGTCGTGATGGATATCGGCTGGATTTCGGTGCTGCTCATCGTGGGAAACCTCATGCGGCGCTTCATCCCTTGGTTCCAGAAACTCCTGATTCCCGCTCCAATCACCGCGGGCCTGCTGGGGCTGCTGCTGGGGCCCAATGGGTTGGGGCTGATCCAGTTCAGCGAGCACTTCGGGGACTATGCAACGATCCTCATCGCCGTCGTCTTCGGCGCGCTGCCGTTCACGATGAACTTCGACGCCAAGGTGCGCCAGGGTGCGCGCACGATGTGGTCCTACTCCGTGGGCATGTACCTGGGGCAGTGGGGCTTCTTCGCGCTGCTGGGTGTGCTGCTGTTCGCCCCACTGTTTGGGACGCCAGACTGGTTCGGCATCATGCTGCCCGTCGGCTTCGTCGGTGGCTTCGGTGTCGCGGCCGCGGTTGGTGGTGCGCTGGACTCCGCGGGCATGACTGAGGCCACGAGCCTGGGATTCACCGCCGCTGCGGTGGGCATGTTCTCCGCGATCATTGGTGGTGTGATCTTCGCCCGGTGGGGCTCGAAGCGGGGCCACACCAACGAGCTGCCCCGCCTGGACCAGCTGCCGGAGGAGATGCGCACCGGCATTATTTCCCTGCCTGGCCAGCGCCCGAGCGTGGGGCGGGCGACGACGAGCCCGTCCTCGATCGAGCCGATCGCGCTGCACATCGCGGTGCTGACCGTGACGATCTTCCTGGCGAATATCCTGACCAACTGGCTCAACGAGACCTTCCCAGCCTTGAGCTTCCCGCTGTTCGCGATGGCCTTCCTTGTCGGCCTGGCCGGGGTGGGCGCGCTGCACCTGCTCAAAGCCCCGCACTACCTGGACAACAAGCTGATGGGCTCGGTCTCCGGTGCGTCGACGGACTTCCTGGTCGCGGTGGGTATCGCGTCCATCGTCCCGGCGGTGGTGGCGAGCTACATCGTCCCGCTGATCATCCTGTTCCTGGTGGGGCTGGCCTTCTGCCTGTTCCTCTTCTTCTACGTCGCGCCCCGCACCTTCGACCACGGCTGGTTCGAGCGCGCCGTGTTTAGCTGGGGCTGGGCGACCGCTTCGGTGGCCACGGGTATTGCGGTGCTGAAGATCGTCGACCCGGAGATGCGTTCAGGCACCCTCGAGGAGTTTGGTATGGCCTATGTGGGCTTCGCGCCCTTCGAGATCGCCGCGGCCATTCTCGCGCCCATCGCGATCATCGCGGGGCTGGTGTGGCTCTTCGGCGGAGTCGCCCTCATCGCCGGGCTGGTGATGTTGATCCCGCCGATCATCGCGCTGAAGAAGAGCCGCGCTGCGACCTCGTAGTATGATGTGTGAGTTGGACTACCCCCAATAAGCGAGGACAAGAGAAGTCAAATGGCAGCAATCATCGTTGTCGGTGCCCAGTGGGGCGATGAGGGCAAGGGTAAGGCGACGGACATCCTGGGTGGCCAGGTCGATTACGTCGTCAAGCCCAACGGCGGTAACAACGCTGGCCACACCGTCGTCGTGGGAGGGGAGAAGTACGAGCTGAAGCTCCTGCCAGCCGGCATCCTCTCCGACAACGCCACCTCCATCATTGGCAATGGCTGCGTGGTGAACCTGGAGGCCCTGTTCGAGGAGATCGACGGCCTGGAGGCCCGCGGTGCGGACACCTCCCACCTGCGTGTCTCCGCCAACGCTCAGCTCGTCGCCCCGTACCACGTGGCGATCGACCGCGTCTCCGAGCGCTTCCTCGGCAAGCGCGCCATCGGCACCACCGGCCGTGGCATCGGCCCGACTTACCAGGACAAGGTCGGCCGCGTCGGCATCCGTGCCCAGGACCTGCTGGACGAGTCCATCCTCCGCCAGAAGATCGAATCCGCGCTGGATAAGAAGAACCAGATGCTGGTGAAGATGTACAACCGCCGCGCGATTGAGCCGGAGGAGGTTGTGCAGTACTTCCTGTCCTACGCGGATCGCCTGGCCCCGATGCTCATCGATTCCTCGAAGGTCCTCAACGAGGCCCTGGACCGGGGTGAGCGCGTTCTGATGGAGGGCGGCCAGGCCACCATGCTGGACGTGGACCACGGCACCTACCCGTTCGTCACCTCCTCCAACCCGACCACCGGTGGCGCCTGCGTGGGCTCGGGCGTGGGCCCGACCCGCATCACCAGCTCCCTGGGCATCATCAAGGCCTACACCACCCGCGTCGGTGCCGGCCCGTTCCCGACGGAGCTCTTCGACAAGTGGGGCGAGTACCTGCAGACCACCGGTGGCGAGGTCGGCGTGAACACCGGCCGCCCGCGCCGTTGCGGTTGGTACGACTCCGTCATCGCGCGCTATGCTTCCCGCGTCAACGGCTTCACGGACTACTTCCTGACGAAGCTGGACGTCCTGACCGGGATCGGTGAGATCCCGATCTGCGTGGCCTACGACGTCGACGGTGTCCGCCACGACGAGATGCCGATGACCCAGACCGAGTTCCACCACGCCACCCCGATCTACGAGACGATGCCGGCGTGGGACGAGGACATCACCGGCTGCCGCACCTTCGAGGAGCTGCCGGAGAAGGCGCAGGATTACGTCAAGCGCCTGGAGGAGCTCTCCGGCTGCCGCATGTCCTACATCGGCGTGGGCCCGGGTCGCGATCAGACCATCGTGATCAATGACATCCTCAAGGACTAGCGGGGATAGTCAGACCCACGGTGCGGGCGGAGGCTCGGGAAGCGAGCAGGCGATGGGTTCGGGGAGCGCGCCGGAGGGCATGCCGGGGGAGGCTCCCTCGGCCGATCGCGGCGAGGCGGACAGCGTTCCCAGGGTGCCCAGCCGGGACACCGACTGGGTCTTCGCCGCATCCAACGGCTTCGCCCACCGGGTGGGGGATCCTGAGGAGCTGCACCAGCTGTTGGCGGCCGCGCTTCAGGCGCCCCCGGCTGCCGGCCTGGAGTGGATCCAGGTGCAGCACGCGGTGGAAACCCACGTCTACGTGGCTTTTGACGTCGCGGATGGCACCGATGCCGCCACGGACGGCACGGACGCCGCGACCGTCACCGACGGTGCCACCGATGCCGCGGATCCCGTCGCGACCGACGCCGCCACTGACCCCGCCACAGGCACCGATTCCGGGCAGCAAAAATGGCGGGTCAGCGCCGATGAATCGACACGACCCGCCATGGGGGAAGCCGCTGGTGCGGTGCTGACCCCGGATGAGGCCACGCAGCTCGCCCGGCGGCTGCTCTAGTTAGCTCAGCTTGAGATCAGTGACACACGTGGCGCCGTTTGCCTTGGTTGAAAAATCGGCGCTGCCGGTTTTGCCCTCGTGGGTGACCTCAATCTTGCCTTCGATATCGCGCGGCAGCCATACGCCGTAGAAACCGTTATCGAAGGTCTTTACGCGCTCGTCGACCAGTACTCGGTTCGAGCCTGATTCCGTAATTTTGATGTGGATCGGGGCGTTACGCATTTCCCCCTGGCACGTTGTCAGGCTGTGGAACGTGCAGGGGTGAGTGCTATCAACGTAGGGTGCGAAGGACACGTACGTCTTGTCTTTGGGCATATCCATGGCGGCGGTGCCGTCGTTGGTGCTCAGTTCCAGCTGATCGATGCGAACGGAGGCGATGAGGTCCTCCGGCCGTTCATCCACCGGCATCTGATCTAGGGCATCGACCACATCCTCGACGTTGCGATTCTCCAAGGAATATGGGGCGAGGATATCCGCAGGGGTCATCTGGGCGTTTTCCTCGCTCTGGGATTCGACGGCGCTCGTCGCAGTATCAGTTGACGGGTCGCCATTGGAAGCACAGCCGGCGAGCCCGAGTGTTACGGCAGCGATGAGGAAGGGGAACAGTGATTTGTGCACGTTGAACGCGGACCTCATTCTTTAACTGAGTGGGTGATGGAACTTGTCCAGCATGGCACAATGCCGGGGCAAAATGCCCCGGCATTGTCGTGGAGTCCTCCGTGAGTCCCCTGCTATCAGCCGGAACCTGAATTGCACAGAGCATCGTGTGTTTTAAAAGCAGCTCGCCCGGCGGCTGCTCTAACTAGTACTTCCGCAGGTGCAGCCGCGGCTGCCCGCGGAACTTCGCGCGGAGGAAGTTAGCGACCTCCGTGTTCAGCAGGTACAGATCCTCCGTCAGCGTGCCGAGGGAGCGCAGCGCGAGCCCCGGCCCGTCGATGAGGGTGACCCCGAATCGCACGGTCTCCTTGAACTCCAGGCCCGCGAGGTACTCCCGCAGCTCGTCGAGCAGCGCGGCGCCGATGCGACGGTCCACGGCCAGCAGGGAGCCCACGTGGGTCTTGTCCTCCATGTAGAGGATCGAGTCCTCGGTGAACTCGCTGGAGCCCGGCAGGATCAGCAAGTTATCCAGCACCGCCAGCTTGCCGTCCACCTCGACGGTGGTGTGCAGGCGCACGTCCTGGAACTTAAAACGGGTGCCGTCCGGGGACCAGCCCGGTGTGACGATCTCCGCGGTGACCAGGGAGGCGCTGGAGTCCATCTGCACGTTCATGAACTGCGCATAGGAGGCGTCCTCGTACGCGATCAGCTGGTCGGGCAGGTACTCAAAGACGGCGTCCTCGCCCAGCACGACGTGGACGTCCTGCAGGGAGCGGTCATCCGGCGTCTTGTAGATCTTCGTCGCGGACTGGTCGCTCAGCAGCAGGCTCGCGCCCTCGTCCACGCGGACGGTGATGTGGTAGTCATCGCCGCGCAGGTAGCCGCCACCCGGGTTGACGATCTGGTAGTAGACCTGGCCGGAATCGTCGAGGTAGTGGGGGCGGATGACGCGCAGGGCGTTGTGGTAGTACTGCCGCTTCGAATAGGACTTACCGTCCCGCTGCGCGATGTGCAGGTCGAGCCTGCCGATGGGGTCGCGCAGCGAGTGATACCGCTTCGGTGGGGTGTCGATGAACGGGGAGGCTTTCACGGATTAGCTCTCCGCCAGGTCGCTCATCAGGACGTCCTCGCGGATCCAGCGCAGGACGCCGTCCAGGCCCTCGTCGGTCTTCAGGTTGGTCATGACGAAAGGCTTCTCGCCGCGGAAGTTCTTGGAGTCGGCCTCCATGACGGACAGGTCAGCGCCGACGTAGGGTGCCAGGTCCGTCTTGTTGATGACGAAGAGGTCGGATTTGATCATGCCCTGACCAGCCTTGCGCGGGATCTTCTCGCCCTGCGCGACGTCGATGATGTAGATGGAGAAGTCGACGAGCTCCGGAGAGAAGGTCGCGGAGAGGTTATCGCCACCGGACTCGACGAAGACGATGTCCAGGTTTGGGTGGCGCTTAACGATCTCCTCGTAGGCCGCGTCGTTCATGGACGTGTCCTCACGGATCGCGGTGTGCGGGCAGCCACCGGTCTCGACACCGATGATGCGGTCCTCGTCCAGGACGGAGTTGCGGGCCAGGATCTTTGCATCCTCGAGGGTGTAGATGTCGTTCGTGATCGCGGCCATCTCGATCTCGCCGTCGAGGGCGCGGGTGATGCGCTCGATGAGCTCAGTCTTGCCGGAGCCGACCGGGCCACCGATGCCAATCTTGATAGGTGCCATGATTCTCTAGGCCTTCCTTCTTGTCTTCTTTTCTTCTCTAATATTTTCAGCGCGCCGCTGGTCTTGGGTATTCCCCGGGTTGCGGGGGAGCAGCGGGGGCGCGGTGCCCTTGTGCCCCGCCGGAGGATCCTTGGACGACCGGCGGGCGCGTGCCCCAATGGCTAGGACATAAACATGCGGGAACGGTGCGTCTCGTGCTGAATCTGCGCGATCTCCAGGCCGGGGGAGGACATGCCCAGGTCAATCATCCCCAGGGTCTGGATCTTCTCCGCGGTGCGGTTGATCACCGGGTACATCGCGGAGAGCACGCGCTGGCCGGCGTCCTGGCCGATCGGGATGCCGCGGATTCCGTTCTGGGTCAGCGAGACGGTCAGCTGCATCAGGTAGCTGCGCACCGCCTCGACAATGTCCAGACCCAGCACACCGAGCGCAAGCCCGTGCACGATGGCGGGGCTGCCGTGCAGCTCGCCCTCGCGGACGTCCTTGCAATAGCGCTGCAGGATCGGGGACTCGGGCACCGCGACGGGGCCGATCTTGGCCATGCGGGTGCCCATCGAGGAGTTCGCATCGCGGACCTGGCGCGGCACGAGGGAGACGTGCGCGAGCTGGTCCAGTTCAGCCAGGCGCGCGTAGGCGGCGTCCTCGTCGATTTCCTTGCTCTTGACCTGCGCGCCGACCTCTGCGGCGAAGCGGCAGATCAGGCCGTCGTTATAGGCAGCCTGGCGCAGGTAGGCCCGCAGCCAGGTCGCGAAGGTCTCCGGGTCGTGGACGTCGTCGCGCTGCAGGTAGGTCTCCATGCCGTAGGAGTGGCTGAAGCCACCGGTGGGCAGCGCGGAGTCCGTGAAGTGCAGCATCGCGAGCTGCGCGCGAACCGCGGAGGGGACGTGCTGTGGGCCGGTCTCGGCCTGCTCGGTCTTCTTCCCGTTCTTCTTGCTCTTAGTGGGAGTGTTCTGCATGGCGGAATGCCTCCGGCATAACTCGGTCTTCGCGCGTGTACTGCGCGTCGACGTGCTTGAGGTGGTCCTCGACCGTGTGGTCGTACTGGAGCACCATGACGGTCTCGCCGTATTCGGAGTCCTCACCGAAGAACTGGGCCTGGAGGTGGCGGTTGCCCAGGGAGTGAGCGACCTTGCCCATCTCCAGGGTGTTGCGCGGGCGGTAGACCAGGACGTCGGTGGGCAGCACCTCGACGGTGATCAGCAGGTCGTCGTTCTGGTACAGGATGTCGCCGTCCTTGAGCTCCTTGACCTCCGACGGCAGGCGGAGGCCGATCTCGCGGTCCGCGTCGGTGGTGACGCGCTGGATGCGCTTGACCAGGTCGAGGTTCGGCAGCTTGACCTTTTCCTCGGTGTACTGGGAGATCTCATCGGCGGAGAGCTTCGCGCGGTTCCCCAGAATCTCGGTGATAATCATTTCCGGCTCCTAATAAATGACGTTGTTCAATTGACTGCGTGTTTATTTATGCAGCCTCAAGTCTAACGAAAAAGAATGCACCGCGATGACGGCAAAAGCCGCCGGTCGCGGTGCATTAGATCACAGAAGCAATACTGCCTTTGGCTTTAGAAGAGGAAGAACTTCTGGCCCATTGGCAGGGTCTCGGTCGGCTTGGAGCCCTCGACGAGCTCGCCGTCCAGGCGAACCTGGTAGGTCTGCGGATCCACCTCGATCTTCGGGGTGGCGTCGTTGTGCTTCAGATCCTTCTTGGTGATCTCGCGCATGTCGCGTGCCTCGAGCAGGGCACGGCCACCGCGCAGCTTGTCCTCGAGGCCGGACTGCAGTGCAACACCCGGAACGAAGGTTACTGCTGCGGTCTCGGCGGCTGCACCGGTAGCGCCCCAGTTGCGACGGTAGGTCACCGGCTGTGGGGTCGGGATGGAGCCGTTGGAGTCGCCCATCTCGGAGTAAGCAGCCTGGCCGGACTTCAGGACCACCTTCGGCTTCACGCCGAAGAAGCGCGGCTCCCAGAGCACCAGGTCAGCCATCTTGCCAACCTCCACGGAGCCAACGAGGTGGCTGATGCCGTGGGCGATGGCCGGGTTGATGGTGTACTTGGAGACGTAGCGCTTGATGCGGTTGTTGTCGTTGCCCTCGGAGTCGCCCTCCAGCGGGCCGCGCTGCTGCTTGTTGATGTGTGCGACCTGCCAGGTGCGCAGGACGACCTCACCGACGCGACCCATGGCCTGAGAGTCGGAGGAGGTAATGGAGAACACACCGAGGTCGTGCAGCACGTCCTCAACGCCAATCGTCTCGCCACGAATACGGGAGTCTGCGAACGCGACATCCTCCGGGATGTCCTTGTTCAGGTGGTGGCAGACCATGAGCATGTCGAGGTGCTCATCGACGGTGTTCTTGGTGAACGGCAGGGTTGGGTTGGTCGACGCCGGAATCACGTTCTTCTCGCCAGCGATAGCGATGATGTCCGGAGCGTGACCACCGCCGGCACCCTCGGTGTGGAAGGTGTGGATCGTGCGGTGGTCGATCGCCTTAATCGTGTCCTCGAGGTAGCCGTACTCATTCAGCGTATCCGTGTGGATAGCGATCTGGACGTCCAGCTCATCCGCAACCTGCAACGAGGTGTCGATGGCGGAGCGGGTCGCACCCCAGTCCTCGTGGATCTTCAGGCCGATGGCGCCCGCGCGGATCTGGGCCTTCAGGGGACCTGGGACTGCCGCGTGCCCCTTGCCGAGGAGGCCGATGTTCACCGGTGCGTCGGAGGTGGCCTCGATCATGCGGTGGATGTGCCACTCGCCCGGGGTAATCGTGGTTGCCTTGGTGCCATCAGCCGGGCCGGTGCCGCCACCGATGAAGGTGGTGGTGCCGTTCGACAGTGCGGTGTCGAACTGGTCCGGGGAGATGAAGTGAATGTGGGTATCGATTGCGCCCGCGGTCACGATGGTGTGCTCACCGGCGTAGGCCTCGGTGTTGACGCCGACTGGGATGTCGATATCGTCCTGGATGTCCGGGTTTCCTGCGCGGCCGATGCCGACGATCAGGCCGTCGCGGATGCCGATGTCGGCCTTAAAGATGCCGGAGTGGTCGACGATGATCGCGTTGGTGATGACGGTGTCCACGACACCCTCGTCGCGGGTCATGCGGGCGTTCATGCCCATGCCCTCGCGAATCACCTTGCCGCCACCGAAGCCGACCTCGTCGCCCTTAGCGGTGAGGTCCTTTTCGATGCGCAGAACCAGGTCGGTATCAGCAAGACGAATGCCGTCACCCGTGGTCGGGCCGTACAGCTCCCCGTACTGCTGACGAGAAATCTCGTAAGCCATGAATGCTCTCCTTAGGAGTGAAGTGTGAGAAGTTGTTCGCTGTTTTAAGCGGGTTAGTCCAGCGGGCCGTTGATCTGCTGGTTGAAGCCATAGGCCTGACGGTGGCCTCCGAAGTCGACGAGGTCGACAGTGCGCTTATCGCCTGGCTCGAGGCGGACAGCGGTGCCAGCAGGGATGTCGAGACGCTTACCGTAAGCAGCGTCGCGGTCGAACTCCACAGCCTTGTTGACCTCGTAGAAGTGGAAGTGGGATCCGATCTGGATCGGGCGGTCGCCAGTGTTGGTGACCTCGATGGTCGTGGTCTCGCGACCCTCGTTCAGGATGATCGGCTCGTCGCCGATGAAGTACTCACCGGAAATGGTCATTGAGAAAATCCTCTCGAAGCGTGCCGGTTGCGCGGCCAAACGTGAAGGTTTGGGCGCTACTTAGCGAATCGGGTTGTGGACAGTGACAAGCTTCGTGCCGTCCGGGAAGGTGGTCTCCACCTGGACGTCGGAAATCATCTCCGGGACGCCTTCCATGACGTCGTCGCGAGTCAGGTACTGCTGGCCCTCGCTCATGAGCTCGGCGACGGTCTTGCCGTCACGGGCGCCCTCCATGAGCTCGGCGGTGATGTACGCGACCGCCTCCGGGTGGTTCAGCTTGACGCCGCGCTCCTTGCGGCGACGCGCCACGTCGGCGGCGACAACAATGAGAAGCTTCTCCTGCTCTCGTGCTGTGAGGTGCATGTCTCTCCTGTGGTCAAAGAATGGTTGAGTGAACCCTTATTGGCTCACCGCTCTGCCGATTAATGCCTATTGCTATTCATCAATGCGGCAGGAGCCATGACACCCCGAAGTCTACCAGTTTTAAGGAGGGGGTAATGGGCGGATGTGAAGCAACAAAGTAATGGTCAAACACCTGAAAGACAGTTCGCGCAATGGGGGTGCGGAAATGTGATTAAGGCCATTGTTTTCGTGATGGTGATTGATATCACCAAATACATTTCCTGCCCTTAGATAAGTGATTCAGGCAATAAATAAAGGCCGACGCGGATAATCCGCGCCGGCCCAGTTGAGGAGCCTAATTCTTCAGTGCAGCCAGGTAGTCGGCGAGCAGCTGACCAGCAGTCACGAGGTTCTCCAGGAACCACTGCGGGTCCTCTGCACTCTCGCTGTAGCTCACCAGGTACTCGATGTGGTCCTGATTCGGCGTGTAGTTCACGCCGAAGCCCTCGGCGACGGTCGGTGCGAAGGCATAGCGAATAATCTGATCCGCCGAACCCACCGACGTCGTGGAGAGGAAGTCCCGGAGCGCGAGCGCTACCCCCTCGTCCTTCAGCAGGGCGATGCCGTCCGCACCCTCCTCGGACTTCCGAGCGGTGAAGTTCAGTGCCCACAGGTGGCGGTCGATGCCCGCACCCGCCTTGCAGCTCTTCACCCACCCCCGGTGGGCGGCGAGCACCGCGTCCAGCTTCTCGCGGAGCTCCGCATCCGCCGCAGCGGACTCCGCGTCCTCCGCCTTGATCAAGGCCTTAGCGAAGGCCACGGCCTCCGGGGTCGCAGCGCGCAGGCACTCCGTGCGTCCCGCCTTGTACTCCCGCATGTCCACAGCCTCGTAAACCCCGCGGGTGCGGCCAAAGGTCAGCTCTTGAGCCAGGGTGAGGATGAGCTGGCTCATCGCATCGGCGCTGAACTTGAAGGGAATCTCATCCTGCGGCAGGCGAGGGGCATCCACGATGCGCAGCTCCGGCTCCGCGCCAACGCTCGCCCCGCCCGGGGTGCCCACGCTCGCCAGCTCTTCCGGCACCCGAACCCAGGTCAGCTCCTCGGGGCGGGCCAGCGCCGGCGAACCCGGGGCCTCGTCCTTGACCTTGACCTCCTGGATGCGTCGCAGCGCCGTGACCAGGGTCGCGCCGTCCACCGTGGAGTGCTCCACGTGCATGGCCTGGAAGTTCTGAACCGTGCTGATCACGTAGGTGATCGGCTTGTAGACCCAGGCCAGCCCTGTGCTAAACGCAGCACGCCGCAGCAGCTCCGCCTCGGAGCCGCGGGTCGAATCGAGAGAGACGTGGAAGAGCTGGTCGCGCAGCTGATCGTAGGTCTCGGCGTTGTCCCGGTCGCGGATCATCTCGTTGAAGGGCTCCGCCAACAAGCCCGAGCCCAGGTAGCTCATGTCCGCAAAACCCGCGCGCGCGACGAGCGCCTCGCCGTCGGCCTCAGCCTCCGGGGCAGGGGCATCGACGATCTTGCCGAGCGCGGCGCGGATCGTGGAGATGGACGGGGCGTGCCCGCTGCCGTCGGAAATGGGGACATTCCACATGCGTCCCTCATGCAGCACGCCGATCCGGCGGCTGCGCGCCCCCTTCGTGCAGCGCAGGATCTCGTCGCGATCCACATTCGGGTGGCGCAGGCCGCCGTTGAAGCAACGCCACTGTGTCGAGCTCAGCGGGTTATCGCGGAAGTCGCGCTCCTCCGGCATCTGCCCGCGCGCCTGCATCAGGTGCACCTCCGCAACGCGGCGGATGACGCGAGCCACCCGATCCAGGCCTTCACCGGCGACGTCGATGCGTGCCTGGAAACCGACGTTCGTGGTCACCGGGAGGGAGGTGCGGACGTCGAGGTAATCATCCAGCCACTGCTCGGCCAGCCAGCTGGAGTTCTCGGCCTCCTTCTCCTCGGCGAACTCCCGCAGCTGAGCCTGCAGGCGCGGCCCCTCCTGCTGCTTGAAAGAGGCGATGGCCTCGTCGGTGTGGACCAGCTGATCGTTGCTGGCCACGGCACTGACCACATGCCGCAACCGACCCAGGGTGTCCTCTAGCTCCGGCAGCGGCAGAGGCTTCAAAATTGCAGCATTGGATACCGGGTTATTCGTCATGAATTTAATCCTAATGGCTGTGGATATGCGCGTGCCCCGAATCCCTGCTGTTTGGGTCCGCGGTCACAGCCGCGATGGCGGTAGTCAGCGGAATCGCGAGCAGCAACGCGATCGCGCCCGTGACGGAACGCAGCAGCTCGGTGGCCATCACGTCCGAAGTCAGCACCTGCTCGATCGGCCGACCGGAGATGCTCAGCAGCAGCATCATGGGGATCGCCACACCCGCGTACCCCAACACCAGGGTGTAGACCATCGAAGCGATGTGATCCTCGCCGACCCGCATGGCGTTGCGGAAAAGCTGCCAGGACGAGGCGTCCGGCTCCGCGCGCTTGAGTTCAGTGATCGTAGAGGCCTGCGCGATCGTGGCGTCGTTGAGTACGCCCAGCGCGCCGATGATCATTCCGGCCAGCATCAGCCCGGTGATGTCGAGCTCCGGCAGGTAGAGCAGGATCTGCAGATTCGATTCATCCCCCAAACCCCGCAGAGAGGTGGAGTCGATGGCTAGTCCCGATAGCGCCGTGGCGATGGCTACCGCCACAAGGGAACCGCCCATCGCGGCCGCGGATTTCCAGTTCACCCCGTGGACGAGGAAGACGACGAGGAGGATGACGGTCGCCGCCGTCGTCACCGCCAACCACAGTGGGGAGCCACCCCGCAGCAACGCGGGCAGCAGGAAGGCGAGGATCATCACCATCGTGATCGCCAGCCCCACGAGTGCCCGCAGCCCGCGCCAGCGGCCGACCGCGATGATCAACACGATCGTGGCCAGCACCCACGCCCACAGCGGTCCCGTGCGGTCGTAGTCCTGGAAGGCATAAGTGCCGTGGCTGTGGATCAGCTTGATGCTATCGCCCTCATGTAGCTCCGGTTCGCCGGGCATGTGCCGGGACTCTAGTGCGGTGTATGTGCCCTCGTCGGCACCCTCGGTGAGCCGGACGATGACCTGCGTGCAGTGCTTCTCCGCGAAGGGATTCTTATCCTCCGGGATGGCTTCGCTGGTCACGCCGATCTCGGTGGCCCCGCACTTCGCGGGGCGGGTGAAGAGCACCTCGCCGCTGGTCAGCGCTCCCGCGTAGCCGGAATTTTGGTAGGCCGGGGTGATCTTGGGTTCTTCGCTGCTGTGTGGCCACTGCACGACGAGGGCGGCGAGGGTGGCGATGGCGAATACCGCCAGTCCGATGGCCAGCACCCACTGGGGTGTGCTCCACCGCTGCGTCGTTTTCTTATGGTGCTTGGCCACGGGTTATCCCTCGCTAAAAATGGCGCGCGGGCGGTCGCGTGCGCGCCGGGTAAAAGAAAAGTATTCCCATTAACTTTGGAGTACCTTACCCGGCGGTCGGGGTGATCGGTAGCGTGAGAAGCTGTGAGCACACCTTCCCTGACGGTCGTTGCCGACGTGGACACCGGCATCGACGATGCCCTGGCCCTGGTCTACCTTTACCGGTTGCATCTGGCCGGCCGTATCGACCTTTCGGTGACCACCAGCGCCGGCAACTGCACCGCCGATGACGCCGCCCGTAATTCCGCGGAAGTCTTCCGGGTCGCCGCCCAGCAGTGGGGACCTTCTTCTTTAGGACGTCACTGCGCCCAACGCGGTGAGGGGTCGGATACTGTGATCCCGAAGATCACGATCGGTGCGGCACACCCACGGGTGCTGCCGTTGGTGACGACGCCGGAAACTCACGGGCCGCGGGGGCTGGGCTACTGGCTGGGAGAGGCTGGCGACGCCCGGCGGGCGAGTCGGGCTGGCGCCTCGCCAGGACAGGCAGGGGGATCCCTCGCGCCGGGCGGCAGCACGCCGGATGGCACCGCGGCTGCAGCGGTGGCTCACTGGGCGGATGCGCAGCCCACCCACCTGCTGGTCTGTGGGCCTGCGACGAACCTGGCCTGGGCGGTGGAGCACGCCCCGGAGGTGCTGCGGGGGTGCCAGGTGGTCATCATGGGCGGGGCCTTCGGCTACCCCGGCAACACCACCCCGGTCGCGGAGTGGAACGCCTGGGTGGACCCGCACGCCCTGAAGTATGCCCTGCAGCACTGGCCCGAGGGTGCACCCCTGCCGGTGATCGCCCCGCTGAACATGACCGAGCAGGTGCTGCTCACCCCGGAACGGCTCCGCGACTGGGTCGGTGGACTCGACGCTCGGCAGGAGACTGGTCGGCAGGCTGACAGGCAAGGCGACTGGGCAGGCACGCAGGCGATGTCACAGCTCGGCCAACTGTTGACCGCCGCGCTTGAGTTCTACTTCGAATTTCACGAGCAGGTTGGGGTCGGCTACCAGGCGCAGATCCACGACCTTGCCGCCGCGATGGTGCTGCTTGAGGACGTGGACTGTGCCACCCGGGAGTTCCACGTGGACGTGGAAGCCGACTCCGAGCTCACTCGCGGTGCGACCCTGGCCTTCGACCCAAAACCGCCCTTCGGGCAGCAACTCACCCCGAATGCGCGAGTGCTGGAGCGCCTGGACGCCGCCGGGGTGCTGGAACGCTTCGGCGAGCTGCTGGCCGGCGAGCGTTGAGGCTTCCCCGCGTCGTGTCCGGGCCCGTTGTTAGACTTTCCACCGCGAAGTATCAACGTTGCTTGCCACCAATGGCAACGCGCTGAGACGCAAGAACGCGTGTTCAGCGGAGAAGGCGCGGCTGAGAAGAAACACGGACGAGAAAAACACGGTGAGGAGCAGCCCCTTAATGCGAGTAGGCCACAAAATTGCAGGAATGCTGGGAGGCCTCGGGCTACTCAGCGCCCTGGTTGCCCCGGCAGCGACCGCGGAGACACAGCAACTTTCCTGGGGTGATTGCCCCGCGGACGTCTTCGTCACGAAGCGGGCGAAATGCGCGGAGTTCCAGGTGCCGATGGACTACTCGAAGCCCGATGGGAAGAAAATCACGCTCACGATGAGCAAGATCCCGGCGACCGGTGCCAAGCGCGGCGTCATCGCTGGCAACCCGGGCGGCCCGGGCGGCAGTGCGCTGGAGATGTTCGCGGACAACGCCGCGCCAGACAAGCTCACCGGGCAGCGGGTCAAGCTCCCCGCCGATGTGCAGGAGCACTACGACCTCATCGCGGTCCAGCCCCGCGGCCTGGCCCACGGGGAGACACTGAACTGCAGTTACGGGCACCTCGCCAGCGGCGTCATCCCGACCCTCGCCGCCGGGCTCTTCCGAGACCTGTGCAACCTCGAGCAGCCCGGCTACTCCCAGCAGGTCACCACCGCAAACACCGCCCGAGACCTCGACCGGGCCCGCCAGCTGTTGGGGGAGGAGCGACTCAACCTCTACGGTGTGTCCTACGGCGGAGTGCTCATGGGCACCTACGCCACGATGTTCCCACAGCACACCGGCAAGGCCCTGATCGACAGCTCCGCGAGCCCCGAGAGCCTCTGGTTCAAGACCGGCCGCGACCGCGAATCCTGGCGCCGCGACGGGCTCACGATGTCTTCCAGTGGATCGCCGACCGGGACGACGAGTACCACCTGGGTACCACGCCGCTGCAGGTCTACCAGCGCTGGTCAGCCGTCATTGATAAGGAAAGCGGGGCACCCGCGCAGGTGACACCGCCGCCGGCCGAGATCGGCGACCTGCCAGCAGGGCTGAAGGAACACGCCAACGTCGTGCTGCCCGCCGCGAACCAGGCGTTGCCGCCCGCATGGAGACTCGGCTCAGCCATGGTCACGCTCGCCAAGGGTAAGCAGCAGGCCACGCTGACTTCCCCGCTGTTCACCTTCACCTACTTCGGAGCGCTGTATAACCCGGAGATGCGGCCGAAGCTCGCCGAGTACATCCGAACCGGCAAGCAGCCGAAGATGGAAGGCCAGGAGCTGGGGCCGAATGGCCGGCCGGTCAACCCCGTGACCGGCAAGGAGCTGACCGAGGAAGAAACCATGGGCCTGCTGGAGCAGATGACCTCCCTGGGGTCCGTGGAACGCTCGATCGTCTGCAACGACAACGCCACGCCGACCAAGCCCGAGATGCTGCCGCAGCTGTTCATCGACGAGCTCACCGGCGGCGATTCGGTCTCCGCGATCGAGGGCAACCTCGGCTCGGGCCGGGTGTGCGCGGGCTGGCCGCTGCCGCACCCGGGTGCGCCAATCAACGGTGAGAAGCTGGAGACCAAGCCCCTGCACGTGGGATTCAAAAATGATTCGGCGGTTACCGGCGATGCCATCTGGAAGATGCAGAAGGCTCTCGGTGGCGAGGCCGTGCAGGTGCCGGGCCACGCCCACGGCGTGATGCTCGTGGCTCCGGAGAAGGTCGCCGGCAAGGTCAGCGCCTACTTCAACAGCTAGCCACCCGCTCCTCGAGCATGGCAACGGCCCCACGCCGCAGGAGACACTTCCTGCAGTGCGGGGCCGAACGCTTATCCCAGCGTAAGAGGCTAAATCGCGGGGATTTAGAGGGTGGCGCGCGCCTTCTTCGCGGCGTCGACCAGCACCTCGAGGCTGGCGGTGGTCTCCTCCCAGCCACGGGTCTTCAGACCACAGTCCGGGTTGACCCACAGCAGCTCTGGGGCGACGTTAGCCAGCGCATCGGCCAGCAGCTGGTCGACCTCCTCCTGCTTCGGAACACGCGGGGAGTGGATGTCCCACACGCCCGGGCCGACGCCCAGGTCGTAGCCCGCCTCGTGCAGGGCGGCGAGCACCTGCATGCCGTTGCGGGCGGCCTCGATGGAGGTCACATCCGCGTCGAGGTCGCCGACCGTGCCGATGAGCTCGTTGAACTCGGAGTAGCACATGTGGGTGTGGATCTGAGTCTTCGGAGCCACGCCGGAGGTCGCCAGGCGGAAGGAGCCCACGGCCCACTTCAGGTACGCCGGCTGCTCAGCCTCCCGCAGCGGCAGCAGCTCGCGGATGGCCGGCTCGTCGACCTGAACAACCTTCGCACCAGCGGAGACGAGGTCGTCGATCTCGTCGCGCAGCGCCAGGGCAACCTGGTCAGCGGTCTCGCCCAGCGGCTGGTCGTCGCGGACGAAGGACCACGCGAGCATCGTCACCGGACCGGTGAGCATGCCCTTGACCGGCTTGTCGGTGAGCTTCTGGGCCTCCTCGAACCAGGAGACGGTCATCGGCTCCGGACGACGGACGTCACCGAACAGGATTGGCGGACGGACACAACGGGAACCGTAGGACTGCACCCACGCGTGTTCGGTGGAGTGGTAGCCCTCCAGCTGCTCGGAGAAGTACTGCACCATGTCGTTGCGCTCCGGCTCACCGTGGACGAGGACGTCCAGGTCCAGCTTCTCCTGGCGCTCGATGACGTCCGCGATCTCGTCGCGCATCGCCTGGGTGTACTGCTCCTCGGTGATCTCACCCTTGCGCAGCTTCGCGCGCGCCTGGCGGATCTGGGTGGTCTGCGGGAAGGAACCGATCGTGGTGGTCGGCAGCGGCGGGAGGTTCAGCTCTTCCTGCTGGGCCTTGCGACGCTCCTCGATATCACCGCGGTGGCGGTCCTCCTCGGTGATCTTGGCGGTGCGCTCGCGGACCTCGTCGTTGTGGGTCAGCTTGGAGGTCGCGCGGGACTGCACGGCCTCGCGGGCCTCGGCCAGTGCCTTCTTGTCGGCCTCGGTGCCCTCGCCGCGCAGGACGCGGGAGAGGAGGGCGACCTCGCGGATCTTTTCCTCACCGAATGCCAGCCAGCTGCGCAGCTCGTCGCTCAGGGTGGTCTCGCGGGACAGGGTGTATGGCACGTGCAGCAGGGACGCGGAGGTGGAGACAGCGACCGGGCCACGCTCGGCCAGCGCCTTCAGGGTCTCCAGGGCCGCGTCCAGGTCGGTGCGCCAGATGTTGCGGCCGTCAACCACACCGGCGACCAGCAGCTCCTCGCCGGTCCAGCTCGGCAGCTCCTTGCCGCCAGCGACGAGGTCGGCGCCGAAGGCGTCGATGCCCAGGCCGCTGAGGGTCTTGATGGCCTGGTCGGCGTCGCCGTAGTACGTCTGGACCAGCAGCTTCAGGCCAGCGTCGTGGGCGACCTGGGTGAGCTTCTTGTAGCCAGCCTTGACGCGGGACAGGGTGGCCGGGTCGACGTCGGTGACCAGGGACGGCTCGTCGAGCTGCAGCCAGGTGACCCCGCGGTTAGCGATGCGCGGCAGCAGGCGGCCGTAGGTCTCGAAGAGGGACTCCAGGTGCTCCAGCGGGTTCGAGCCGTCGGTGGAGCGGGCGAGTGCCAGGTAGGTGAACGGTCCGACCAGAACCGGGCGGACCTTGTCGCCGTGGCGGTTGACCTGGTCGCGGATGTCGTCGAGCCAGGCGCCGTCCTCGAGGCGGAACTCCTGGTCAGCGGACAGTTCCGGGACGATGTAGTGGTAGTTGGTGTCGAACCACTTGGTCATCGCGGAGGCCGGCAGCTCAGCGGTGCCGCGGGCAGCGGCGAAGAGGCGGTCGATGAACTGCGGGAGGCCGTCGTTCTCGTGGTCGCTGATATCGGCGACGCGCTCCGGCAGGGCGCCGAGGATCGCGGAGGTGTCGAGGATGGCGTCGTAGTAGGAGCGGCCCTGGAAGGGGGCGGAGTCGAGGCCCTCGTTGACCAGGCCGTCGGTGTAGTCATTGACCAGGCGGGTGGCGGTGCCGGCGAGGTCGCGGCCGGTGGCAGAGTCGCGCCAGTATGCCTCGAGCGCCTTCTTGAGCTCGCGATCAGGTCCGATGCGTGGGACCCCGGCGGTGGTTGCGTGGAAAGTCATGTTTTCCTTCTTCGTGGTTGGTGTTGGTGACTCACACAGCGGTCGTGCCCAACCCGAAGGCGCAAGAAAGCATGAAACCCCGGGTGATATTCCCTAGCGGCTGCGGCGGTGGTGGCGCACAGAGTGGTGGCTAGGTGGATATCTCAGGCAAAACCAACGGTTCCTACCGACCGTGTCCGGGGCTCCAGGGGTCGGGAGGTGCTCGCGGCGAACCGTTGTGCGTTGAGTGATATGAAACACTAGACAGCTTGGTCTGTCAACTGATGTTTAAGAAATAGCGCCCGACCAGTCAGGTTGAAAGCAGCACCAGCTCTGTGTGGCTGGCTAGGGTGCCCTACGCGATCATTTGACGAAACTTAGGTTCATCGACAACGATGTTGGGCGACTTTCCACGTTTCCCGCGCCGAGGTGACATAGGCTTTTCGGGGATTACTTCAACCCTGTTTGGAATAGCTATGTCACGCATGCAAAAAAGCCTTCTTGGCCTGGCGATTCTCATCATCGCCGCGACGTGGTTGACCCTCGTCATCTCCCAGCCCACGGACTCGAATTGGGAGTCGCTGGCTGACTCCCGCAGCTCCACGATCGCTCTCGTGGGCTTCCTTGTTCCGGCGATCCTCGCCCTGATCGCGATCGTGCCGCAGCTGCCAGTGCGCACCCTCTCGCTCATCCCGGTGGCCCTGGCGCTGAACATCATCATCGGCCAGGTCATCGGCACCATGGGCCTGCCACTGCCGCTGTACATGGACTCCATCGGAACCGTCCTGGTCGGCGCGCTCGCTGGCCCCTGGGCGGGCCTGGTAACTGGTGTGCTGAGCTCCCTGGTGTGGGGAACCTTCAACCCGACCGTCGTGCCCTTCGCCGCAGCCTATGCCTTCGTGGGCGTGGCTGCTGGCCTGCTGCGCAAGCTCTTCGTCGGCGCGTGGTGGCGCGTGGGTGGGGCGGGCCTCGTCGTCGGCTTCATCACGGCCTTGCTCTCCGCGCCGGTCGCCTCGTTCATCTTCGGTGGCACCGCGGGCACCGGAACGGGTCTGCTGGTCACTGCCTACCGTGGCCTCGGTTTCGACCAGCTGACTGCCGTGTTCCTGCAGTCCTGGACGTCCGATCCGATCGATAAGCTCATCGTCTTCACCATCGTGTGGCTGGTGCTGCGCTGGCTGCCGAAGCGCACCCGCGTGACCTTCAGCCCCGAGAGCAAGTGAGAAAACTTCATCCCTATACGCCGCTGACCGCCGCCATTTGCGCGGTGGTCGTGGTGTTGCTGGCCCACAAGCTGGTTGTGTCGCTCACCGCGCTGGGGATTGCTGCCCTGCTCGCGGTGTTTTTCCAGCCCGCTCGTGGTCCGCTGTTCGCGGCGGTGCTGCTCGCGATTCCGACCACCGTGGGCCTGTTTCTGATGCACGCCCCATTCGGACGTCACCCTATCTTCGGTCCGCTGACCTCCGACGGTATGCAGTTTGCAGGCTTGCTTTCCCTGCGCCTCTTCGGTGCCGCGGCGGTTGGACTGACCCTCGGGTCCTTCGTGGATGGGGATCGGTTGATGCGGGCGATGCAGGAGCAGTTCCCCGCGAAGATCGTCTACGTCGTGGGCTCCACTATCCGGCTGTATCCGATCGCCCGGGCCCGGGTGGAGACGCTGAACCAGATGTTCACCGCCCGTGGGGTCAATACCGCAGGGGCGCGTGGGAAGTTGAACTTCGTGATGCCCCTGATCGTGGGGCTGGTGGACGACGCCGCTCAGCGCGCCCGGCCTCTGCAGCGCACCGGGATCGGGGAACCCGGCCCGCGCACCGTGCTCAACCCCGTGGCTAACCCGGCCGGGCAGCGCGCCCTGCGCTGGGTTTTGGTTGCCGCCACGTGCGCGGCCATCGTGTGGATTGGAGTGAGCTAGCGCCATGCCAGTGACCCGTTTTATTTGGGGCGATGGGCTCTCGGACCATGCTTGGCAGGCCGCGGAGGCCACCGGAGCCGCGTGGGTGGGTAACAACGCTTCCGCCCACATCTCGCTGCTGCGCGCCACGGTGGCCGAGGAGTTGGCCTTCGGCATGGAGCAGCAGGGCGTGCCGCGGGAGCAGATGCGCCCCCGCGTGGATCAGGCTCTTCAGACCTGGGGCTTGCAGCATGTTGCGGGCCAGGACCCGATGCGGCTATCCACCGGTCAGACCCGCCGCATGGCGATCGCCCAGGCGCTGCTGACACGCCCGGGCGCCCTGGTTCTCGACTGCCCGCTGGACGGGCTGGACACGGCCGCGGTCAACCAGCTCGCTGAGGTGTTGGACGCTTACCCCGGCGAGGTGACCGTCTACGATCGCCGCCCGTCTGCGGTCTCGGAGGCTGCCGCCCAGCAGTTCCAGCTCTCCGACGGCGAGTTGCGGGAGCGGCCGATTCCGGAGTTCGACCTGCCGATTTTTCCGCCTCGTACCAGCGCCGATGGCGCCGCCGCGCAGCGTGTCGCGCTGTCTGCCCGGGACGTCCGCGTCCGTGGCCTGGGGCCGTTTACCGTCGCCGCCCCGGCGGGCCAGGTCACCCACATCGCCGGGCCCAATGGCTGCGGCAAGACCTCGTTGATGCTGGCAGCACTTGGCCTGGTGGACTACGAGGGCACCATCACGGCCGGCCGGTGCGGCTGGGCGCCGACTGCGCTGGACCAGTCCTTCCTTCACCGCCGAGTGATCGACGAGGTCGCTGGCGACCGGGAGGCGCTGGAAATTTTCGGCCTGGAGAAGTGGGCCGAGGAACACCCCCTGGATGTTCCCACCTCCGACCGCCGACTGGTGCTGGTGGCAGCGACGATGGCGGGGCATCCAGACGTCCTGCTGCTCGACGAACCGACGGTCGGCCTGGACGTGGACGGCCACCGCAAGCTGCTGGAGGGCATCGACGCCTTCATGCGGCAGGACCGGAAGCCCGCGGTGCTATGGACCTGCCACGACCAGCGGGTAGCGGACGCGGTGAGTGACCGCTCGATCGTCATCGCGCCGTAGTGAAGCGACCATGTCGCGGCCTCGGGAGGGGAGGGGTTAGTTGATGACCTCGACGGCGTCCTCGTTGACCTGGACGTCGCGGGCCAGGGCCATCGGGTCGCGGGAGGGGCCCTCCACCACATCACCAGTGGCGGTGTCGAAGACCGAGCCGTGCTTCGGGCAGATCGCGACGGTCATGCCGTCCTGCTCGGCGACCTCGTCGATGCGGCCGCGGGCGTGCGGGCACTCGGTGGAGTAGGCCATGAACTTACCCTTCTCCGGCTGCGCGATAATCCAGTTATCGATGATCTTCGCCCCGCCGACCGGAATGTCGGTTGTCGCGACCTTAGCGACGGTCTCCTCGCCCGCGCAGGCGGCGAGCAGTGCGCCCGCGGCCGTGGCTGCCGTGGCCAGCGCCGCACCGCGCAGTAGGCTGCGGCGGGAGCAGGAGAACTGGCCGGCACCGGCGGCCGAATCGGGGGCGGGCTGGGGGCTGGAAAACTGCGAGCTCATGGCTCCATTATGGGCGCCTCAGAACGCCAAAGCCACTTGTGCACGGTGCCCGTGTCTCTGGTTGTATCTGCGCAGTTCTCAGGCCCTGGGGTCGCTGCCCGGGAGCCTGGTGATCGCGAAAGCGGATTAGACGCGACCGCGTTGCCAGCTAGAATTGCGCTTCATGTACACCCCACAAGCGATCGGCACCCCCAATAGTGACTGCGCGACAGTCGTCATGATCCTGGGAGCCGGTGAGCTCGGCCGCGAGCTGACCATCGCCCTCCAGCGGTTCGGCGTGGAGGTGCACGCCGTGGACCGCTACCAGGGCGCGCCCGCACACAACGTGGCCAATCACGCGCACGTCATGGACCTCATGGACGGCGAGGCGCTGCGCGAACTCATCACCGAGGTCCGCCCGCACATCGTGGTCCCGGAAATCGAGGCGCTGGCGGTGGACGTCCTCGCCGAGCTGGAAGCCGAGGGGGCCGTCACCGTCGCCCCGACGGCGCGGGCCGCGCAGCTGACGATGGACCGCGAGAAGATCCGCACGATGGTCAGCGAGGAGCTGGGCATTCCCACGGGCGTGCACCGCTTCGCCGCCACCCCAGAGGAGCTGCACGCCGCGGCCGAAGAGATCGGTTTCCCGTGCGTGGTCAAGCCGGTCGTGTCCTCCGCGGGGCGGGGCCAGAGCTACGTGGCCAGCGCGGACGAGCTCGACGCCGCCTGGGACTTCGCGCTCTCCGACGTGCGCGTGAACTGCGAGAAGGTCATCGTCGAGCAGTTCGTCCCCTTCGACTACGAGATCACTCTGCTCACAGTGCGCAGTATCGACCCGGTCAGCGGCCAGCCGGCCACGTGGTTCTGCGAGCCCATCGGCCACCGCCAGGACCTCGGCAAGTACGTGGAGTCCTGGCAGCCCGCGACGATGGGGGACTCCGCGCTGGATAATGCTCGCTCGGTGGCGGCTCGCGTGACCAACGCCCTGGGCGGCCGGGGAGTGTTCGGCGTGGAGCTGTTCATCAAGGGTGATGATGTGTACTTCTCCGAGGTCTCCCCGCGGCCGCACGACACGGGCATGGTGACCATTGGCACGCAGCGCTGCAGCGAGTTCGAGCTGCACGCCCGCGCGGTGCTGGGCCTGCCGATCGACACCACGCTGATCTCCCCGGGCGCCTCCGCCGTGATCCTTTGCGAGGACCTGCCGGAAGGCGCTGCGGTGGAGTATCACGGCCTGGCGGAGGCGCTCGCCGTCCCGGAGACGAAGGTCCGCCTCTTCGGAAAGCCGGTCGGCTACAGCCGACGCCGCATGGGCGTGGCCGTCTCCACCGCGGAGACGATCGAGGACGCCCGCGACCGCGCCGCCGATGCCGCCGGGGCCATCAAGATGCGGGTAGCGGAGGCCACCCACGAGGACCGCACGACTGCCGAGGATGCCGGTCACTCGACCGAGGACGAGGCCGACCTGCCGACGGGCGAGCAGCCTGCGGTGGACTAGCCCGGCACCGTTGGTGCAGCTCCCGGCGGTTTAGGGCGTCCCCGCTGGTGGGGCTACACTTTGAGGCATGGCTGTTAGCGCGACCGACCTCAAAGAATCCCGCATCCTGCTGTACTACTGGTTCACACCCATCGCGGACCCCACGGCGATCATGCTGTGGCAGAAGCAGCTCTGCGAAAACCTCGGCCTGACCGGGCGCATCCTCATCTCCGAACACGGCATCAACGGCACCGTGGGAGGATCCTTGCACGCCTGCAAGCAGTACGCGCGCCGCACCCGCGAATACCCCGGCTTCAAGGGCATGGAGTTCAAGTGGTCGCAGGGCGGGGCGGAGGACTTCCCGCGCCTGTCGGTCAAGGTGCGCGACGAGATCGTCGCCTTCGGAGCGCCGGGCGAGCTGAAGGTGGACGAGAACGGCGTCATCGGGGGAGGGACCCACCTGAAGCCGGAAGAGGTCAACAAGCTGGTCGAGGAGCGCGGCGACGACGTCGTCTTCTTCGACGGACGCAACGCGATGGAGGCCGAAATCGGCCGGTTCAAGAACGCCGTCGTCCCAGACGTGGAGACCACCCACGACTTCATCAAGGAACTGGAGAGCGGCAAGTACGACTGGATGAAGGACAAGCCGGTCGTCAGCTACTGCACCGGCGGGATCCGGTGCGAGGTCCTCAGCGCGCTGATGAAGAACCGCGGCTTCGAGGAGGTCTACCAGATCGACGGCGGCATCGTCCGCTACGGCGAGAAGTACGGGGATAAGGGCCTCTGGGAGGGATCACTGTACGTCTTCGACAAGCGCATGCACATGGAGTTCTCCGAGGATGCGAAGCAGCTCGGCTTCTGCAAGAACTGTGGGGCGGCGACGAATACCTTCCACAACTGCGAGAACTCCGAGTGCCGCGAACAGATCCTGCTGTGCGAGGACTGCGCGGCCGACCCGGCGGTGACCTGCGGGGAGTGCTAGCCGCCGGCTAGTCGAGCTCGAGCTGCATCTCCACGTGGTCGATGCCCTCGACGTCGAAGGGCTCGCCCACGGTAGCGAAACCGTAGCCCTCGTAGAAGGGCACTGAGTGGCTCTGCGCCTCGATCTTCACGATCGACTTCTGGGTCGTGGGATCCAGGGCTGCGGCGCGCTCGCGGACGACCTCCAGGGAGCGCGCGAAGAGGTTGTGCGCGATCCCGTAGCCGCGCAGGTCCGGGTGGACGCAGAGGCGGCCGATGTGCTGTTCCTCCGGCGGGCCGAAGACGCGCACGGTGCCCACGAGCCGCATGGGGGAGCCGGGGTCGGCAGTGCCCCATGGGTAGTCCGGGCCGCTGCCGGGGTGGACGTAGGCCAGCAGGTGGTGGGTCTCGGGCAGTGCGTCCTGGTCGTCGATCTCCGGGAACGCGGCGCGCTGCTCATTAACGAAGACGTCCACCCGCAGTTTGTAGAGGGCGTGGACCTGGTACGCGGGCATGGACAGTAGGGTTCGCCCGGTGATGTAGACCTTTGGTGCTTCTTCTACGGCGTCGTTTTCCAGAGTCATGAATCGCATGTTACCTAAGCCACAAGGGCTCTGAGAGGGAAAAGAAACCCCCACGCAATACGGGGGTAGAGCTGTGCCTTTGCAGTAGGAATGTTAGTTTTTGCTAACTACTGGGCCTGGGCTCTCCCCGTGTGCGTGGGGGTGCGGTCGGCGTGGCCTTTGCTGCCGCTCCGACCAGGGGATGCTTACTCCCCGGTGTACTTGGAGTGGTGGTGCATCTCGTCCCACTCGCGGACCTTCTTGCGCTCGCGGCCCTCGGCCTCGCCGAGTTCGCGCTCGTGCTTATCCAGGGCGTACCAGCCCTCCCAGTCGGTCCAGGAGATGTTCTTGGAGCGCAGCAGCTCCTCAACGCTCTCCAGCTCCGGCTTTGCTGGCTGGAAGCCGATGCCCTTTGCGACGTCGGTCAGCAGGTTGTCGACGGCCTCGTTGGCGTCACCCTTGGTGTTACCGATCAGGCCGACGGGGCCGCGGCGGATCCAGCCGGTGGCGTACACGCCTGGCAGGGTCTCGCGCTTCTCCGCCTCCGGGTCAGCGCTGCCCGGCACGCCCGCGATGCCGTCTGCGGTTGGGCCTTCGGCGAGGACGCGGCCGCCGACGTTCGGCAGGACGTTCTCCTTCTCGTCCCACGGCAGGTCGGCCTGCTGGTCGGACTTGTAGCCGACGGTGCGGTAGACCGCGCCGACTGGCCACTCGCGGGTCTCGCCGGTGGGGGAGACGGAGCCGTCGCCGTTGAGCTTCGTGCGCTCGGTGATCAGAGCGGTGACATTGCCCTGCTCGTCCGTCTTGATCTCCTTCGGAGATTCAAAGAAGTGGATGTAGACGCGGTGTGGCTCCTCGCCTGGGTCGGCGATGGCGTACTGCTCCAGCAAAGAGCAGACCATGTCGGTGATCTTGGAGCCGCGGCGGGCCTCCTCGGAAGCGGCGTCGTACTGGATGTCCTCCGGGTCGACGATGACCTGGATGTTATCGGAGTAGCTGAGCTCCTTCAGCTCCAGCGGGGTGAACTTCGCCTGTGCGGGGCCGCGGCGGCCGAAGAGGTGGACCTCCTTGGCCTGGTTCTTCTTCAGGGACTCGTAGACGTTGTCCGGGATTTCGGTGGTGAGCAGCTCGTCACCGGTCTTTGCCAGGACGCGGGCGACGTCGAGGCCGACGTTGCCCACGCCGATGACGGCGACGGACTCGGCGTCCAGCTTCCAGTCCTCGGAGAACTTCGGGTTGGCGTCGTAGAAGCCGACGAATTCAGCGCCGCCGTGGGTGGCTTCTGCGCCCGGTAGGTTGAGGTCGCGGTCCTTGGTTGCGCCGGTGGCGTAGATGACGGAGTCGTAGTGCTGCTTCAGTTCCTCGAGGGTGACGTCCTCGCCGATGTTGACGTTGCCGAACAGGCGGATCTGAGGCTGGTCGAGGACGCGGTGCAGGGAGCGGATAATGCCCTTGATGCGGGGGTGGTCGGGTGCGACGCCGTAACGAATGAGCCCGAATGGGGCTGGCATGCGCTCGAAGATGTCCACGCTCACGCCGTCGAAGGTGGTGTCGCCGCTGCCCTCCGGGATGGTGGCTTTGGCGAGGGCGTTGGATGCATAAATGCCGGCCGGGCCGGAGCCGATGACCGCGATGCGGAGCGGACGAGTGGTCTTTGCTGCGTCTGACACTTTTATTCAGGGTCCAATCGTTGGTTCTAAGTGCATATTCTTCACCCACCAAGCTAATCCCACCGCGATGGGATTGCGAGGTTCTAGGGGGTGGATCACAACAGAGTGTAGACAGCATTGTCTATTTTACGCAATTGGCTTTGCTGAAATTGCTTGCAACTTCCTGTCTCAGGGGTTTAGTGTGTCCAGTTATAGACCGCACGGTCTGTCTAGTGTAGGTTGATCTGCAGCCCGCGCTGCGGATCCAGGCAAGACCGCCACAACGCACGATTAACTGGAGAAATTCACCATGACTGCAACTACCACCACCCGACCGAGGCCGAAACGTAAGCCCCGGCCGCAAGGCCAGTGGCTCGTCGACGGCACTACTCCGCTCAACGACGACGAGAAGATTAAGCAAGAAGACGCCGGCCTCGGCGTCATTGACCGCATTCGCGGGACCTACGCGAAGCAGGGCTTCGACTCCATCCCGAAGGAGGACCTCGCGCCCCGCTTCAAGTGGGTCGGTCTTTATACCCAGCGCCGCCCTGGCCTCGACGGTGTGGCTACCTCCACGCTCAGCACCGAGGAGCTGCAGGATAACTACTTCATGATGCGCATCCGCCTCGACGGCGGCCTCGTCAGCAGCGAGCAACTGCGCGTCATCGGCGAGATTTCTAGCGACTACGCCCGCGATACCGCGGACTTCACCGACCGCCAAAACGTCCAGCTGCACTGGATCCGCATCGAGGACGTCCCGACTATCTGGGACAAGCTCGAATCCGTTGGGCTGGACACCAACTTCGGTTGCGGTGACGTCCCCCGCGTCATCCTGGGCTCCCCGGTCGCCGGTATCGCTGCCGACGAGATTATCGATGCCACCCCGGCCATTCACACCATCAAGGAAGAACTACTTACCAGCGGCGAGTTCGACAACCTGCCACGCAAGTTCAAGTCCGCGATTAGCGGTAACTCCCGCCAGGACGTCACCCACGAGATCCAGGACCTGGCGTTTATCGGCTCGAACCACCCGGAGCACGGCCCCGGCTTCGACGTCTGGGTCGGTGGCGGGCTGTCCACCAACCCGATGCTCTCCCAGCGCCTCGGAGCCTGGGTGCCCCTGGACGAGGTCCCGGAGGTGTGGGCCGGCGTGGTCCGCATCTTCCGCGACTATGGCTACCGCAAGGTCCGCAACCGCGCGCGCCTGAAGTTCCTCGTCGCCGACTGGGGTATCGAGAAGTTCCGCAAGGTGCTGGAGGAGGACTACCTCGGCCGCAAGCTCGTCGACGGTCCGGACCCGGGCGAGTACCCCGGCTACCGCGACCACATCGGTATCCACGAGCAGCGGGACGGCAAGGTCTACCTGGGGGTCAAGCCCACGGTGGGACACACCGACGGCGCCCAGCTACAGCGTCTCGCGGAGCTCGCCGAGTCCTATGGCTCCACGCGGCTGCGCACGACCCCCGATAAGGAGCTGCTCTTCCTGGACCTGACCCCGGAGAATGCGGACAAGCTTGCTGCCGAGCTGGAGAAGGAGGGGCTGTCCGCAAAGCCTTCGGCCTTCCGCCGCGACATCATCAGCTGTACCGGCCTGGAGTTCTGCAAGCTCGCGCACGTCGTGACGAAGCAGCGCGCCATCCAGCTGGTCGACGAGCTGGAGGAGCGGGTCGGCGACCTCGACGTCCCGCTGAAGATCTCCCTGAACGGCTGCCCGAACTCCTGCGCCCGTTCCCAGGTCGCGGATATCGGTCTATCCGGCAAGGTGCTGACCGATGAGGACGGCAACCGCGTCGAGGGCTTCCAGGTGCACCTGGGCGGAAAGGTTGGTCTGAAGCCGGGCTTCGGCCGCAAGCTGCGCGGCAACAACGTGTTCTCCGAGGACGTCGGCGACTACGTGGTCCGTGTCGTTGAGAACTTCAAGGAGCAGCGCGAGGACGGCGAGGAGTTCAGCTCCTGGGTCGCCCGCGCTGAGGAGGAGGCCCTGCGATGAGCGTTCCCGATACTGATTCGTTGCCACCGGTGAACCAGGCGATCGGTGGGAAGTCCGGGCACAGCAATGGCCGGCGTGCGACCGTGAACTTCTGCCCCTACTGCATGGGGGAGAACCTGTTTCCGACCACGGAAACGGATAATTCCTGGCAATGCCGCGAGTGCCGTCGTGAGTTTTCGGTGAAATTCCACGGCCTGCTGGCCTGATCGGGTATTCCCTGCTCGGCCGGCGTGTGGAATACGGCTAGCCGGGACGCAGCTCACAGTAGGATAAGCGACATGCAGGAGCTCGGAAGCCCAGGATTTGCCGTTCTCGACGTCGAGACCACCGGTTTCAGTACCGCCCACCGCGTGCTGGAAATCGGGGTCGTTCTACTTTCTGCTAGCGGTGAGGTGGAGGGCAGCTGGTCCAGTCTGATCAACCCGGACCGCGATATTCCCAATAGTTCGATCCATGGGGTCTACGGCCGACACGTGAAAGACGCGCCGGCTTTCACCCAGATTGCGCGGGAGCTCTTCGGCCTCCTAGACGGCCGAGTGCTGGTCGCTCACAACGCGCGCTTCGACGCCCGGATGCTCTCGCAGGAATTGGCCCGCGCGGGCCTGGCTCCGGAGGAAACCCTCCCCGGGTATGTCTGCACCATGGAGCTTTCTAAGCGGCTTTTCCCCGGCATGCCCAGCAAACTGGGGGACGTACTCAGCCGCGTGGGGATCACCAACCGGGGCGCTCACACCGCCCTGGCGGATGCCGAGGCCACCGCGGCGCTTTTCCAATACTTCCTTCGGAACGGAGTGACGCTCCCCGGGGCTGCGTCTATCACCATCGACGCCCGCCCGCTGAGCCAGTTGACCGCCAATTCGGCTGTGCCGTTGACTCGCGAGGCAGCAGAGGCGGCTCATTACGAACAGGAGCAGGCCACTACTGAGGAGACCCAGCCGTTGGAACTGCGTCCGGGTGACCGGGTGACCTTGACCGGGGAGATGAACAGGCCCCGATCCGAGTGGGAGAAAGAGATCCGAGAGCACGGGCTCATTCCGGGGTCCTTGACGAAGAACACTCGGGTGTTGGTTGCCGCCGACGTGGACTCCTTGAGCAGCAAGGCGAAGAAGGCGCGGCGCTATGAAATTCCAATCCTGGCCGAGCAGGAGTTTTCTGTGCTGCTGGCGGGCATCAGTGATGAGGAGGAGCGGATAACTCCCGAAGCAACGGTGACTATTCCGCCCGAGGTCGAGACACCGGACTATACCCCGGAGGAAGACAGCGCTTATATGGATGATTTCTACTCGGGAAGCTCTGATTCCGCGTCGGAAGTCTTTTACGAGGAGCCCAGTCGCGAGTCGCTGATGGCAGCACTGAATGTTGCGCAGGATGCCCTGGGGCTGATCGCTAATCAACACCGCGGCCTGGATAAGGCTCTGCTACCCGACTCGGCCAACGGGATGCTCAGTGGCCGAGCTGCCGACGTTTTGGCTCAGCTAACCGACCCGGAGGGGGACTATCAGCAGGTGAAACTCCTGGTGCGGGGGACAGCGTCTTCCGCGCTGGCGGATTTTTATGCCGGTTTGGACACACGTGAGCAGCTCATCGCCCGGAAGAGGCTGGGCACTACCTCGCCGGCCACCCTGGATACGCTCGGTCAAGAATTGGGCTTGACCCGTGAACGCGTACGTCAGCTACAGAGCCCGCTCGCGAGTCGCCTGGAGGAGCTGGCCAATCGCGGGGCAGTGGCTGAGCTTCGGGAGGCGATGGCAGCCCATGCTTTCCCGGTGGCGCGCATCGGTGGGATCGTCGAGCAGCTCCCAGAGCTGCGAGATGAGGTTCCCGGTTGGGGCCTACGCCTCGCGGAGATTATCGATGCGGTAGATGATTCCTTCGCAATTGAGGAGGACTGGGTGTGCTTCCCATCTCTGAAGGGGGCTCGGGAGCGGACCGAAAATCTACTCAAGCAGGGCAGCGATGACTATGGGGTGGTTCCGTTGGACTGGGTGGAGGAGCGCACGGCACTAAGCCCCGCTGACCTGCGTGACTGGCTCGATGACTGTGGGTATCGATTGTTCGAGGGGCACGTGCTCACCCAAACTCGTTCGCTCCCTGCTCTTGGGGCGGGGGTTCTCTCCATCCGTGGCGAGCCGCAAGATCTCGATTCGTTGTATGAGGCGATTGGACAGGGGAGGACGAATCGTTCCTTGGCGAATTCCTTGAACGCTTCCGAGGGGATCGTGAGGGTCAGTGCGACTAAGTGGGCGCTGCCGGAGTGGGGGTATGAGGAATACAGCACGCTGGCGAAACTTATTGAGCGCCGTCTCGTCGCCGCGACTGACGCGGGAGATGAGGGGGTCCCGCTGACCGCCTTGCTGACAGAACTCCCCGCCAAATTTGACGTCGCGGAAAATTCGGTGCGGACCTATGCATCAACCGGCCAGTTCGAGCTGGTTGATGGAATCGTCAAGTGGCGTTCGGCGGCACCGGAAAAGACCTCCACGCCGGAGGACTCTCGCGGCATGTATTGGCGTGATGGCAGGTGGAAGTTGCTGATCACCGTAACCAGTGACCACCTCCGTGGCTCCGGCAGTGGGGTTCCCGGCGGAGTGATCCATATGCTGGGGTTGAAATATAACGAGTCGGCCGAACTGCCCAGTGAGATTGGTACGCAGCGAGTGACCTGGGGGCCAACCAGTAACACCCTGGGAACCATTCGACGTTTGCTGGAGCATCAGGGGATCGGTGAGGGAGAGCGGGTTTGGCTGGACTTCCACGAGGGCGAATACTTCTCCCTGGAGCGCGCCCGGCCACAGCAGGGAGCCGAGGGGTTAGCCGCGCTCGCTGAACACGTGGGTGAGGATCCGGAAGGCGATGATGAAGCCCTGCGCTCTGTGATTTCTCGAGCCTTGGGGCTGGGGGATAACGGGGCGAACCGCCGTATCCTTAGCCGCTTCCGCGCCCGGCAGGATGGCTTTGCTGTCCAACTGCTCGAAGACCTCTGGCTCTAGCGCTGGGGGGAAGGGTTCGGAAGTCCGGGCACAGCAACGGTCGGCGTGTGACCGTGAACTTTTGCCCCTACTGCATGGGGGAGAATCTGTTTCCGACCACGGAAACGGATAATTCCTGGCAATGCCGCGAGTGCCGTCGCGAGTTTTCGGTGAAATTCCACGGCCTGCTGGCCTGACCTAAAGCGCTGGGCACACGGTGAATCCCCGGCCTTCGGTACTTATGAACTGCTCCCCATTAGTTGGACTGAGAAATCAGTTACCGACTAGTGGGGAGCAGTTTCCATTGAGAGCACGAAGT
>NZ_JASONC010000127.1:0-235 GCF_030217065.1 Corynebacterium sp. UMB4614 | reverse complement strand
GGTGGCCGGATCAAAGATCGCCAACCGTTTTTCACTTTGTGCGGGGCCAGGACGACCATCAATATAAAGACCGTGTTGACGATCGAGAAACTGTTGGACCTGGCTTAATACTGCTACATGCGGCTCTGTCATCACTTTTCCTTATTATTTACCCAGTGTGATTTCAGTGTACGCAGCGACAAGAAAAGTCACTTTTTTCGCTGTGACATTCGCTTTGTCAGCTGTGACAAGCTCC
>NZ_JASONC010000126.1:0-236 GCF_030217065.1 Corynebacterium sp. UMB4614 | reverse complement strand
CCATGTCAGCTAACCCCAAGGTTGACCTCGACACGATTCTGCTGGATACCAAGACCGGCACGGTTAATACGACCATTGACAATCTGAATGGGAAGACTGCTCGGCCGAAGGCAGACCTCGACGCCAGTGCGCTGTTTGCAACCGATGATTTCGCTAAGGCGCAGCTTTACACGCTGGATCTGCAGCGTTCGATGCCATGGGCAAGCATGAACATCGACGGCCTGAATGCGCAGCAC
>NZ_JASONC010000125.1:0-236 GCF_030217065.1 Corynebacterium sp. UMB4614 | reverse complement strand
GCGGGTTAAACGACAAAATGTGTGTCTGACTCCGGCGTGTCGCGGGGTTAGATGTGGCCTTTTTGGATGCCGATTGAGTGTGTGTAGTCGGTGTCGATAGCGTTGTCGTAGAGGGCTGGTCGTCCGGTTTCGTGGTCGGCTTGGTTCTCGTTGTGGGTCAGGGTGGATACTTTGGCGAGTTGGTCCTGGCCCCAGTTGGACTGCCTGGCGATCTCAACGGGGTCGTCAGGCAGTTC
>NZ_JASONC010000124.1:0-237 GCF_030217065.1 Corynebacterium sp. UMB4614 | reverse complement strand
CCCATATTCTAATTGCTTCAAATTTAATATTTATCCACGTTTCGATGATAGAATATTTAATTTCAATCCAAACGTTGATTGCTCCATATTTAATGTCAATCCAGAGTAAGGTGAAAAATAACTTCACATCAATCCAAATCTTTTTAATTGTCAACATCAATCCATTAAAAATAGAAGTGACTGAATAGGAAATAGCTGTAACAGTGTTATAAAAGATATTTTTAATCCCGAACCAAA
>NZ_JASONC010000123.1:0-237 GCF_030217065.1 Corynebacterium sp. UMB4614 | reverse complement strand
GTTCTTTAGATCAACCCCGCCGATGGTGATCGTGCCAGCGTCCGGGTCATCGAAGCGGGCAATCAAACTCGCCAACGTCGACTTCCCCGCACCCGACGGGCCAACCAGCGCGGTCACCGTGCCTGCCGGAATGCTCAGGCTCACCTCGTCTAATGCCTGGGTGTCGTCATAGGCATACGACACACCTCGAATCTCGATATCATGACTGTGTGGTGTCTGTGGCGCATCGGGCTGACT
>NZ_JASONC010000122.1:0-237 GCF_030217065.1 Corynebacterium sp. UMB4614 | reverse complement strand
ACTTCATCCTCTGTTAAACAGTAAGTAAAGTTGTAGAAACCTTTCTCCTCCATATGATGAAAGTAACGATATGAACCCCCATATAAATCTTGTAGCGTAACCACTGTATCTCCATGCGATAATAACCCTTCAATGACTAGCTGAATCGCTGCCATACCTGATGAAGTGGCGAATCCTTGTTCCCCATTCTCCAAAACGGCAATTGCTTCTTGCAAGACGTCACGAGTTGGATTGGCT
>NZ_JASONC010000121.1:0-239 GCF_030217065.1 Corynebacterium sp. UMB4614 | reverse complement strand
TCATTGGTGACCACCACACGCTCGACGCGCAAATCAGTGCCTTTCGTAGACAGCGAGGTATCGACCTCCTGACCAATCACCAGTTGCGCATTATGTAAATCCGCTGGCTGCCCCACCAGATGCAGCAAATCGCCCAGTTGGATAATGGTATCTGGCGAAGGAACTTTTAGGGTTTCTTCGCGTTTCAGACGCGAGCAGATAATTTTGTCGCCGTTGAGAATCGGTACATCTTTAATGGC
>NZ_JASONC010000120.1:0-239 GCF_030217065.1 Corynebacterium sp. UMB4614 | reverse complement strand
GCAACGAGTGGGGCTTCCAAGGCGCTGTTATTACCGATTTCGCTACGATTGCTTCCCCATACATGGTTCCTATGCAGGGTGTGGCTGCTGGATCAGATATCCAACTAACATGGCGCATTTTCGAACAGTTTAAGAATACAGATAATCCAACGGCTGTATATTTCTTACGCAAAGCTGCTCACAATGTCATGTTTGCAACAGCCAACTCCAGCTCGCTTAATGGCTATGCATATGGAGCA
>NZ_JASONC010000119.1:0-240 GCF_030217065.1 Corynebacterium sp. UMB4614 | reverse complement strand
AGCTTGAAAGACATAGAACCAGATCTGCTGGTCTTTTATAACTATCCCAAGCAGATCAGAGCTTCAATTTATTCGACTAACATGATTGAATCATTTAACAATGTGATCAAGCGCAAAGCTAAGCCTAAGGCAGAGTTTCCAACTGAACAGTCGCTTGATGCTTTTATTGGTATTCAGGCAATGAGCTACAATGACCGTTATTTCAATCGAATTCATAAAGGCTTTGGTCAGGTTCAGGAC
>NZ_JASONC010000118.1:0-240 GCF_030217065.1 Corynebacterium sp. UMB4614 | reverse complement strand
GTGCGAGATCGTCGGGGACGATGGAATCGAAGCCCTCGCGGGAGTAGTAATCAATGATCCGTTTCTTGACGGCAAGACCCGGGTCTTCCTGCTTGATTACCTCGTCTCCGTTGAGGGGTTCGCGCCCGTCGCGAGCCCATTGCCCCTCGGAGCGTTTTCCCCGCGGGATGTCTGTGTGGACGGCAAGCTGTGTGGTCATTTGTTGAACCTCTCTGTTCGTCTTAGAACGATTACCGCATA